>JBKHDS010000203.1:0-4850 GCA_046541215.1 Nitriliruptoraceae bacterium | reverse complement strand
CGGCCGCCACGCCCGGGTGGCGCCAAGACCACACCGATGGGCCGCCGACGAGGAGCTCGCCATGAGGATCGCCTTCCTGGGCACGCCTGAGGTCGCCGTGCCCTCCCTCGAGGCGCTGGTCGCCGACCCCGATATCGAGGTCGCGCTCGTGCTGTGCAACCCGGACCGGCCCAAGGGCCGCTCCCGCACCCCGGTGCCGCCACCGGTCAAGGTCGCGGCCGAGGCCCACGGGCTCGAGGTGTGGCAGCCGGTCAAGCCCCGGGAGGTCCTCGCGGACCTGCAGGAGCTGGCGCTCGACGCCTGCGCCGTGGTGGCCTACGGCGCCCTGCTCCCGGCCGACGTGCTCGCGGTGCCGCGGCTCGGCTACGTCAACCTGCACTTCTCCCTGCTGCCCCGCTGGCGTGGCGCCGCACCGGTCCAGCACGCGCTGCGCTCCGGCGACCGGGAGACCGGGGTGACCACCTTCGTGCTGGACGAGGGCATGGACACCGGCCCGGTCCTACGCAGCGTCCCGGTCGCGATCGAGCCGCAGGAGAGCGCGGGGGAGCTGCTCGCCCGCCTCGCCGACCTCGGTGCCCCGGTGCTGGTCGAGTCCCTGCACGCGCTCGAGCTCGGGGCGACCCCGGTGCCGCAGCCCGAGCACGGGGCGACCCTGGCCCCGAAGATCCGGCCCGAGGACGTCGCGATCGCCTTCGACCGGCCCGCGCGCGAGCTGGCGAACCTCGTGCGTAGCGCCGACCCGGCCCCGGGCGCCCACGCCCGCTGGCGCGGTGAGCGGTGCAAGGTGTTCCGCGCCCACGCCGAGGACGAGCCGGTTCCCGAGGATGCGACCCCCGGCACGGTGCTCGCCACCGACCGCACCGGGGTGCTCGTGGCGACCGGCGACGGGGCGCTGCGCCTCACCGAGGTCCAGCCCGCGGGCAAACCGCGCATGGACGCCGCGGCCTTCGCCAACGGCGCCCGGCTCGCCCCCGGGGACCGCTTCGAGGACGGCGACGACGACCTGTGAGCGACCGCGGCCTGCCGGCTCGGCGGGCGGCGCTCGAAGCGCTGGCCGAGGTCGAGGAGCGCGGCCGCTGGTCGAACCTCGCCGTCCCGGACGCCATCGCACCGCTGCCTGAGGCCCGTGATCGGGCCTTCGCCGCCCACCTGGCCTACGAGACGTTGCGGTGGCAGGGCAGCCTGGACGCCGCGCTCGCGACGGTGCTCACCCGCCCGCTCGATCAGGTCGAGCCGGCGCTTCAGCGGGTGCTCCGGCTCGGGGCGGTGCAGCTGCTGATCAGCGACGTGCCCGACCGCGCTGCGGTGGACACCAGCGTGGCCCTCGCCCGCGAGGCCGTACCCCGACGTCGAGCCCAGGGCGCGTCCGGCTTCGTCAACGGCGTGTTGCGTGCGCTCGCCCGTGCGCCCCGCCGCGACGGCTGGCCCGTCGTTGCTGACGATCCGGTCGAGCACCTCGCGCTGACCACGGGTCACCCGCGCTGGATCGTCGAGGACCTCCTGGCGCGCTACCCCGAGGAGCGCGCCGCAGCGATCCTCGCCGCCGACGACCTCGCACCCGGGGTGACCCTGCGGGCCAACGGCGACCGTGACGTGCTGCTCGAGGAGCTACACGCGGCCGGCGTCGAGGCCTGGGCCGGCGTGGTCCCCGACGCGATCCGGGCCCCCGGCGCCGATCCCCGACGGCTGGAGATGGTGCGCGAGGGACGCGCGGTGGTCCAGGACGAGGCCTCGATGCGGGTCGCGCGGGCGACCGGTGCCGGCCCGGGTGACCGCGTGCTCGATCTGTGCGCGGGACCTGGCGGCAAGACGACCCACCTCGCCCACCTCGTCGGCCCGACCGGCTCCGTCCACGCCGTGGAGCGCCACGACCACCGCGCCCGTCTGATCCGCCAGGCTGCGGCACGGCAGGGTGTCTCGGTCGAGGTGTCGGTCGGTGATGCACGCGCGGTCGAGACGGCCCCGGTCCACGACGTCGTGCTCCTCGACGCTCCCTGCACGGGTCTCGGCACCGGGCGCCGTCGGCCGGAGGTGCGGTGGCGCCGCACGCCGGCGGATGTGGCTGAGCTCGCCGCGTTGCAGCGCGAGCTGCTACCCGTCGCCGCGGCTGCCACGGCCCCCGGTGGCACCCTGACCTACGCGGTGTGCACCTGGACGGCCGCGGAGACCTCGGGCGTGATCGACGCCTTCGAGGGCTCGGCCGCCAGCGCCGGCTTCACCCGGGTCGAGGTGGTGCAACTGCTGCCCGACGAGCACGACACCGACGGGATGTTCATCGCGACCTGGCGTCGGGCGGATCCCTGACGGGCGCCGCGACGGGGCGGCTACGCTCGAAGACCGCCGACCCGAGAGCCCGCCGGTCACCGGCCGGGAGAGGACCGAGGTGTACGAGCCGAGCATCGCCCCGTCGATCCTCGCCGCGGATTTCGCGCGGCTCGGCGCCGAGGTCGCCGAGGTCGCCCCGGTGGTCCGGTCCATCCACGTCGACGTGATGGACGGCCACTACGTCCCCAACATCTCCCTCGGTCATCCGGTCCTCGCGTCGTTGCGGCGCGCGACCGACCGGTGGCTGGACTGCCACCTGATGATCACCGACCCGGCGACCTACGCCCCGCAACTGGTCGAGCTCGGCGCCGACTCCATCACCTTCCACCCCGAGGTGGAGGACGACCCCGCCGCGCTCATCGCCCGCCTGCGCGACCAGCGCGCCGAGGTCGGGGTCGCCATCAAGCCGGATCACCCCGTGTCGATGGTCCACGAGCTGCTCCCGCTCGTCGATCTGCTCCTGGTCATGAGCGTCGAGCCCGGGTTCGGGGGCCAGGCGTTCCTGGTGCACACGATGTCGAAGGTCGCCGAGGCTGCGGCCTGGCGCGCCGCGCACGGGGCCCGCTTCCGTATCCAGGTGGACGGGGGCATCGCGCCGGCGACGATCGGGTCTGCGGCGCGCGCCGGCGCGGACATCTTCGTCGCTGGCTCCTCGGTGTTCGGTGCCAGCGACCGGCAGGCTGCGGTGCGGCAGCTGCTGGCCGAGGTGGCCGCCAACGGCGCTGCCGCCGGTGATGCCCCACCGACGCCGGACGTGTGACCGTGGCCCCGCGCGTGCTGGTCGCCGACGACGACGAGGACATCCGCGCGTTCCTCGAGATCACCCTGCAGCTCGCCGGCTTCGAGGTGCTGCTGGCCAGCGACGGCCAGAAGGCTGTGGAACTGGCGCACACCGGCCATCCCGACATCATCGTCCTCGACGTGATGATGCCGAACCTCGACGGGCTCGAGGCACTCGAGCGACTGCGGGACGACCCCCGCACCGGTCACCTGCCGGTGATGCTCCTGACCGCCCGGACGCGCACCGACGACGCGATCGAGGGGCTCGACCGCGGGGCGGACGACTACCTCGCCAAACCCTTCGATCCCGATGAGCTCGTCGCCCGGGTGCGTGCGGCGCTGCGCCGGGCGGAGACCCAGCGCACCCGCAACCCGCTGTCGGGCCTGCCGGGCAACGAGTCGATCGTCGCGCGGCTGTCCCGGTTGCTCGCCCGTCGCACCTCCTTCGCGCTGCTCTACGTCGACCTCGACAGCTTCAAGCCCTTCAACGACCACTACGGGTTCGTGCGGGGGGATGAGGCCATCCGGGCGGTCGCGACGCTGCTCGAGCAGGTCCGGGACGAGCTGGACGACCCGGAGGCCTTCGTCGGGCACGTCGGCGGCGACGACTTCGTCGTGCTGGTGCGTGCGGAACTCGCCGAGCCCACGGCGACCGCGATCTGCGACCGGTTCGACCGGCTCGCCCCTCAGTTGTATGACCAGGAGGACCGGGCGGCGGGCTCGATCGAGGTACCGGACCGGCGGGGCGTCGCCCAACGCTACGCGCTGCTGTCGCTGTCGATCGGGATCGCCTCGACCCAGGTCCGCGACTTCCCGCACCACGGCGAGATGGTCGCGACGGCCACGGAGATGAAGCGCTACGCGAAGTCCCGGCTGCTCGGTGGCTCGGCGTACGCCATCGACCGGCGCGGCTCGGAGGAGGACGAGGTCGGGCTCGAGCTCGAGGTCGAGCTGCCGTGAGCGCCCGGCCGTGCTGACGGGGGCGGAGCGTCGGGCGGTCGCTCGGGCGATCACGCTGGCGGCGCACCCGGTGGCTGCGACCAGCCCGAACCCCTCCGTCGGTTGCGTGCTGCTCCGACAGGACACGGTCGTCGCCGAGGGGGCGACGGTGCCACCGCCCGGCCCGCATGCCGAGGTGGTCGCGCTGAGCCGAGCGGGTGAGCGTGCCCGAGGCGCGACGGCGGTGGTGACCCTCGAGCCCTGCGCCCACACCGGCCGCACCCCACCCTGCACCGACGCGCTGCTCGCGGCAGGGGTGGCACGGGTGGTGATCGTCCACGCCGATCCGAACCCGGTGGCACGCGGCGGTGCTGCACGCCTCGCCGAGGCCGGCGTCGAGGTGGTCGGACCGCTCGGCGCGCCGTGGGCGGGTGCGGTCGCCGGGCAGCTCGAGGGGTTCCTCACGGTCGCCACGCGCGCGCGGCCGCACGTGACCCTGAAGCGGGCGCTGACCCTCGACGGCGCGGCCGTGCACCCCCACGGAGCACGGTGGATCACCGGGCCGGTCGCGCGGCGGGCGGTGCACCGCTGGCGCGCCGAGGTGGACGCCGTGCTCGTCGGCGTGGGCACGGTGCTCGCCGACGATCCCCGCCTGGACGTGCGCGAGGTGCCGCTTCCCACCGGCTGGGGGCACCCGCGGCCGGTCGTGCTGGACACCCGTCTGCGGACCCCGCCGACGGCCGCGGTGGTGGCGCGCGGCGCCCTCCTCCTCGCCGCGGCCCCGCTCACGACCGAGGTCGCGGCCC
>JBKHDS010000202.1:0-4855 GCA_046541215.1 Nitriliruptoraceae bacterium | reverse complement strand
ATGGATGCCAAGTGGGATGCGCGTCTTGCGGCGATGGATGCCAAGTGGGATGCGCGTCTTGCGGCGTCCGACGAGCGTCTTGCGGCGATGGATGAGCGGTGGGGCGAGCGTCTCGCGGCGATGGATGCCAAGTGGGATGCGCGTCTTGCGGCGTCCGAGGAGCGTCTGGCCGCGATGGATGCAAAGTGGGATGCGCGTCTTGCGGCGTCCGAGGAGCGTCTGGCGGCGATGGATGAGCGGTGGGGCGAGCGTCTCGCGGCGTCCGAGGAGCGTCTGGCCGCGATGGATGAGCGGTGGTCTGAGCGTCTTGGGGCGTCCGACGAGCGTCTCGCGGCGATGGACGAGCGGTGGTCTGAGCGACTGAGCGCCATCGACGAGGGAAGCAAGCAACGCTCCGAGACGCTGGAGCACCGCATCGACGCGAACCTCGAGCGGGGGATCAAGGAGGCGATCACCGCGCAGACCCGCGCCTTGGTCGTCTCCGTCCTGGTGGCGGTCGTCGCGATCGCGGGTCTCGCGTTCGGACTGGCCGGCTGAGCATCGCCTTTCATAGCACGGCCGGTCGGGACCCCCAGCGCGGTGATGAAGTCAGCGACGATCTCGACCAGCCTGACGACCGACCCGGCCGGCAGCAGTGGGCTCACCCGTCGACGGGCTGGCGGCAGCGGGTCAGCAGGCGCGTTGGATCGTGGCGCCGGCCAGCACGCCGAGGCCTTCCCGGAACAGCAGCCACGGGGTCGTCGCGCGTCCACCCTCACGTACGGCACCGACGACGCTGACCCGGTCCTCGCCGAGGCACTGCCGGAACAGGAAACGGCTGCGGGAGGTGTGGAACGCGCTCGTCGCGACGGTGACGTGATCCCAGCCACGCTCCGAGGCCAACGCCGCGACCATCCGCGCCTCGCCCCGCGTGGTCGGCGGGGACGGCTCGAAGCAGATCGCGTCGCGGACGCAGCTGCGGCCCTGGCGCTCCCCGAACACCGCCGCGGTCGACGACAGCACCAGCGGTACCTCGTAGCGTTCGGCGAGCTCGATCCCGAGCTCGGCGCGCTCTGGACCCGCCCCACCGAGCACCACCACGACGTCGGGGTCCTGCGGGACGTCGTCGGTGGGGAGCAGGTAGACCACGAAGGCCACGCCCAGACCGGCGAGCACCAGGCCCACCACCGTCAGCAGCCAGCCCCACATGCCCACCGGCTCTCTCTCCTCGTCAGGGCTGCCCGGACGTCGTGCACGACGGGTCGGTATCCGGACCCGAGATGCGAGGCTACGGCGCCGGGCTCGTTCCCTGCGACCGGCGGGATGTCGACCGCGGGTAGGGTGCGTGGCTGTGACCAGGGAGGGGTCGATGAGCGTCGAGGCGACGGCGATCGCCGGGCTGTACGTCGTGCGCTGGGACACCCACGGCGACGAGCGCGGCTTCTTCCGCCAGACCTACCAGCGCTCGGAGCTCGCCGAGGCGCTCGGCCGCGAGCCGGTCTTCGCCCAGGGCAACCACTCCCGGTCCGCACCCGGGGTGCTGCGCGGCTTCCACGCCGAGCCGTGGGACAAGTTCGTCTACGTCGCCCGCGGCACCGCCTTCTGCGCCATCGCCGACATCCGCGGCGACAGCCCCACCTGCGGCGAGGTGGCGACGTTCCACCTCGGCGACCAGCCTGGAGAGCGGGTCCGCCTGTTCGTGAGCGAGGGGCTGGCGAACGCGTTCTGCGCGCTCACCGAGGTGGACTACCTCTACGACGTCGGCGCCGAGTGGCGCCCGGACGTGCCCAAGCGCACGGTGGCGTGGGACGATCCGATCCTGGCCGTCGACTGGCCGGTCGCCGAGCCGATCGTGTCCGAAGCGGACCGCGCCAACCCGACGCTGGCTGACCTGCTGCACGGACGCGCCTGACGGCCGCCCGTGGTCTGTGGACGACCCCGGGAACCCGTCGATCCACGCCGTCGGCTCCGGCATCGGCGTTGCCGTTGCGCACCCCAGCGGGAGGAGGCACGATGCCGACCGACGAACGGGATCGACGCGCCCTGGTGCGTGCTGCCGCGGACAGCTGGGGCGAGGAGGTCGCAGCCACCTTGTCCGAGCTGTTGCCACCCCCGGGTACCCGCGCCGCGACGCAGGTCGACGTCGACGGGGTGTTGGCCGCCATGGACGCCATGGATGCGCGGCTCGAGGGTCGGATGGAGTGGCTCGAGGATCGGATGGACGGCCTTGGCGGTCGGATGGACGGCCTTGCGGGTCGGATGGAGCGGCTCGAGGGTCGGATGGAGTGGCTCGAGGGTCGGATGGACGGCCTTGCCGGTCGGATGGACGGCCTCGAGCAGCGCTTGGGCGGCGTCGAGCGTGAGCTCCGCGGGCTCGGCGAGCGCATCGGCGGGATCGTCCACCAGGTCAACGCTGACGCCGAGCGACGGTTCACCGACCTGGTCACCGCCCAGACCCGTTCCCTGATGCTGTCGCTGTTCGGCACCGTCGTCGTCATCGCTGCGCTCGCCTTCGGGCTGAGCTGAGCCGGGTGCCGCGCGGCGCACACCCCGAGCGGTCGCCGCCTCGTTCCGCCACCGTGACCGAGCACGTGAGCGGAACGGATGTTGCGCTATCGTTCCGGTCCCTCGGTGGTGCGTGAGCCGTCGGGGCTGCGGGCAGGGGCGGGGCCGGTCGGGGCGGGACCCGGCGAGGAGGCCACGGCCCGCCCAGCGATCGGGAGGGAGGTCGAGGTGGTGGCCGGACCGAGCACGCACGACGTGCTGCCCACGCGCGTCGACCCCTCGAGCGACACCTACCGGCGCAACCGCGAACGCAACCTCGAGCTCCTCGAGGAGATCGCGGCGCTGCTCGCCACCGCCCACGGCGGCGGTGGGCCCGACAAGCTCGCGCGCCACCGCGGCCGGGACAAGCTCACCCTTCGCGAGCGCATCGCCCTGCTGCTCGACCCCGGTAGCCCCTTCCTGGAGCTCCAGCCCCTGATCGGCCACGGCAGCGGGTTCCAGGTGGGGGGCTCCGCGATCCAGGGCATCGGGGTGGTCGAGGGCGTCGAGTGCCTCCTCGGCGGGATGGATCCCACCGTCAAGGGCGGCGCCTCCAACCCCTTCAGCGTCACCAAGTCGCTGCGGGCCCTGCAGGTCGCCCGCGAGAACCGGCTGCCGACCATCAACCTGACCGAGTCGGCCGGCGCGGACCTGCGCAGCCAGAAGGACATCTTCGTCCGCGGCGGGCGGACCTTCCGCGAGCTGACGACGCTGTCCAAGGCCGGCATCCCGACCATCAGCCTCGTGTTCGGCTCCTCGACCGCCGGTGGGGCCTACATCCCCGGGATGTCCGACTACACGGTGCTGATCAAGGAGCGCTCCAAGGTGTTCCTCGGCGGGCCGCCGCTGGTGAAGATGGCCACCGGCGAGGAGGCCACCGAGGAGGAGCTCGGCGGGGCACAGATGCACGCGCGCGTCTCCGGGCTCGGGGACCACCTCGCCGAGGACGAGCTCGACGGCATCCGCATCACCCGCCAGCTCGTCCGCAACCTCGGCTGGCGCAAGCGCGGGCCGGGACCCTCCGAGCCCGCCGACGAGCCCCTGCACGATCCCGAGGAGCTGCTCGGCATCGCGAGCGTCGACCTGCGCGAGCCCTTCGACGCCCGCGAGGTGCTCGCCCGCACCCTCGACGGCAGCCGGTTCGAGGAGTTCAAGGCGGCCTACGGCACCAACCTCGTGACCGGCTGGGGGTCGATCCACGGCTTCCCCGTCGGGATCCTCGCGAACAACGGTGTGCTGTTCAGCCAGGAGTCGGAGAAGGGCGCGCAGTTCATCCAGCTCGCCAACCGCCGCGATCGGCCGCTCGTGTTCCTGCAGAACATCACCGGTTTCATGGTCGGCACGAGCTACGAGCAGGGCGGGATCATCAAGGACGGCGCGAAGCTCATCAACGCCGTGTCCAACTCCGAGGTGCCGCACCTGACGGTCATGACCGGCGCCTCCTACGGGGCCGGCAACTACGGCATGTGCGGCCGGGCCTACGACCCCCGGTTCCTGTTCACCTGGCCGAACCACCACATCGCGGTGATGGGCCCCCAGCAGCTCGCCGGGGTGCTCTCGATCGTGGCGAAGGCGGCCGCGATCAACCGCGGGGAGACCTGGGACGACGCGCAGGACCAGGCCGTGCGGACCATGGTGGAGACCCAGATCGAGGCCGAGTCCAACGCGCTGTTCGCCACCGGCCAGGGCTGGGACGACGGCGTCATCGAC
The DNA here is from genome assembly GCA_046541215.1 of Nitriliruptoraceae bacterium. Taxonomy (GTDB): domain Bacteria; phylum Actinomycetota; class Nitriliruptoria; order Nitriliruptorales; family Nitriliruptoraceae; genus T1Sed10-7. The sequence continues at coordinate 622 of JBKHDS010000202.1, read as the reverse complement.
CCCCGCGACACCCGCCACGTGCTCGGCCTGGCGCTCTCCGCCGTCCACAGCGCCGAGGTGGCAGGCGGCGACGCCTTCGGCGTGTTCCGGATGTGAGGGGGCGAGGATGACCACCGAGACGCGGCTCCCCACCGCACCGGCCGTGCAGCTGCCGCGGGCCGTGCTGATCGCCAACCGGGGGGAGATCGCGGTGCGCATCGCCCGCACCTGCCGGTCGATGGGCATCCGCTCGATCGCGGTCGCTTCCGAGGTGGACCGTGACGCGACCCACGTCCACGCCGCCGACGAGGTGGTGGTGATCGGCGGCGCCGCGCCCGCTGACAGCTACCTCGACGTCGGCAAGCTCCTCGAGGCGGCGGCCCGCAGCGGCGCCGACGCGGTCCACCCCGGGTTCGGGTTCCTCGCCGAGGACGCCCGCTTCGCCCGGGCGGTCCTCGACGCCGGGCTGACCTGGATCGGCCCGACGCCCGAGGTCATCGCCGCGATGGGCGACAAGCTCGAGGCCAAGCGCCTCATGGCCGGGGCGGACGTGCCGTTGGTGCCGGGGGCGGAGCTCGACGCGGACGCGGACGAGGCGGCGTTGCGCGCGGCGGCGACGGAGGTGGGGTTGCCGGTGCTCGTC
>JBKHDS010000201.1:0-4880 GCA_046541215.1 Nitriliruptoraceae bacterium | reverse complement strand
GAGCGCGCAAGCGGGCAGCGCGGGACGGGCAGTACGGAGCGCGCAAGCGGGCAGCGCGGGACGGGCAGTACGGAGCGCGCAAGCGGGCAGCGCGGGACGGGCAGTACGGAGCGCGCAAGCGGGCAGCACGGGGACGGGCAGTACGGAGCGCGCAAGCGGGCAGCACGGGGCGGTGGCAGCAGCGTCGCTACCCTCGCCCGCGTGCGCCGCGACCTGCTCAGACCGTCCGCGATCGTCTCCCACCTGCTGGTGCTGGCGGTCGTCGCGGCGTGCGTGGCGTTGGGGCAGTGGCAGCTCGACCGGCTGCAGTTCGTGCGCGCCGAGAACGCCCGCGCCCTGGAGCGCATGACCGAGCCCGCCGTCCCGCTCGACACCCTCGCCGACCCGACCGACCCGGGCGCCGCCGACCAGGCAGAGCTCGAGTTCCGCCGGGTCGAGGTGACCGGCACCTACCGGCCGGAGGAGGAGGTCCTGCAGCGCAACCGCCGGTACCGCAACCAGACCGGCTTCCACGTGCTCACCCCCTTCGAGCTCGATCGCGGCGGGGTCGTGCTCGTCCGTCGGGGCTGGGTGCCTGCGGTCCTGGACGAGCCGCCGGTGGCCGAAGCAGCACCCCCGCCGGGCACGACGACGGTCGCCGGCGTGCTGGAGCGACCGGTCCCCCAGCCCGGCGGCTTCGCGCCGACGGACCCGGACGAAGGCACGCTGGAGCGGGTGTTCCACACCGACACCGCCCGGCTGGACCGGCAGGTCACGGGTCCGCTGTTCCCGATGGTGCTGCGCATCGACACCGAGCTGGACAACCCGACCGAGGACCAGCTCCCCTTCCCGGCCGGTCCCCCGGAGCTCGACGAGGGCAGCCACCTGTCCTACACGGTCCAGTGGCACATCTTCGCGCTTCTCGCCGCGGTGACCTACGTGGTCTGGTGGTGGCGTCGGCTGCGGCGCCACGAGGTCTCCCCCAGCGGCCCGAACGCGCCCGCTCCGAGGGAATCGGCCCGCAGCGGGCCAGTGCCCGGTGCCGGCCACGCGAGCGGCGCCGCACCCGGCACACGGACACGACGCTGACCGGCGACGGGGACCGTCCCGCGACGCACCCGGCACCCGGGACACGACGCTGACCGGCGACGGGGACCGTCCGGCCCCACGCTCAGGGACCATCCGCACTTGAACCCGGGACCTCGCGGTGCGCAGCATCGATGCGGCGGGGTCGCGTGAGGAGGATCTGGCGGTCCGGCGACCTCACCGGTACGGACCTGGCGGTCCGGCCAGGTCGACGACCAGGTGACCGGTCGGGAGGCTCTGATGAGCGAGGACCATGTCCACGACGTCCTGATCATCGGCGGAGGCGCGGTCGGTGCGACCCTGGCCCGCGCGCTCTCGCGCTTCCACCTCGACGTCGTCCTGCTCGAGCGTGAGGCGGAGGTGGCCTTCGGGGTCTCCAAGGCCAACAGCGGCATCGTCCACTCCGCGATGCACGCGTCGCCGGAGACGCTGAAGGGTCGGCTCGAGTGGCCCGGCAACCAGGGCTGGCGCAAGCTCCACGAGGAGCTCGGGTTCGGGCTGAACCCCGTCGGCGAGGTCCTGGTGGCGCTCGACGACGAGCAGCTGGCCCGTATCGAGCAGATCCGCCAGCAGGGGATCGCCAAGGGCATCCCCGGCACACAGCCCTGGTCCGCCGCGCAGGTGCTGGACGCGCAGCCGAACCTGAGCCGGGACGTGGTCGGCGCGGTCTGGGCTCCCACGGCGTGCGTGTTCAACCCGTACGAGGCCGTCATGCTGGTGGCCGACGCAGCCCAGCGCAACGGGGTCACCATCGCCGTCGAGCAGGATGTCACCGCGATCGACCCACCCGACGTCGAGGTGCCCGACGCTCCCCTGGTCGTGCGCACCACCACCGACGTGTGGCGCGGCCGCTTCGTCGTGAACGCCGCGGGCCTGTTCGCCGACGACATCGCCAAGATGGCTGGGGTGCTGGACTTCCAGATCCTGCCCCGCAAGGGCGAGGAGTACCTGCTGGACCGGCGGCTGGAAGGGATCGTGACGAGCATCATCTTCCCGTGCCCCTCCCCCGTGTCCAAGGGCACCCTCGTCAACCCGACGGTCGACGGCACCATCATGGTCGGGCCGACCGCGACCACGGTCGACGACAAGTACGACACGACCACCACCGAGGAGGGCGCCCGGCAGGTCTTCCTCAACGCCCGCAAGCTCGTGCCCGCGATAAGCGAGCGCGACATCATCGCGGAGTTCGCCGGGCTGCGCCCGGTGTCCAACACCGAGGACTTCATCGTCGGCCCGACCGAGCGGCGCGGTTTCATCAACGCCGCCGGGATCCAGTCGCCGGGGCTGACCGGCGCACCGGCGCTGGCGGAGATGCTCGTCGACATCCTCGCCGACGAGGGCCTCAAGCTTCAGGAGAAGGAGCACTGGGACCCGACCGCACCCCACCCGGTCAGGTTCTCCCACCTGTCCACCGACGAGCAGCAGGCGCTGGCACGGTCCGACCCGCGCTACGCCCAGCTGGTCTGCCGGTGCGAGATCGTGACCGAGGCGGAGATCCGCGACGCGATCGACCGCGGCGCCCACACCCTCGACGGGCTGAAGTTCCGGACCCGAGCCGGCATGGGCCGCTGCCAGGGCGGGTTCTGCACCTGGCCCTGCATGGAGCTGCTCGCCGAGCAACAGGGCATCCCCGTCACCGAGGTGACCAAGCGGGGCTCGGGCTCCTGGATCGTCACCGAACGGCCTGACCACCCGGTCACGTCCGTCTCCACGGGAGGTTGACGAGGTGCCCATCACCGCGGAACCACGCCACCTGCTGAGCCGCTACGACGTCACGATCGTGGGCGCCGGGCCTGCGGGGCTCGCCGCCGCGACCAGCGCGCGCGACCAGGGTGCCGAGCGCATCCTGATCGTGGACCGGGATCCGTCGCCCGGAGGGATCCTCCTCCAGTGCATCCACGCCGGCTTCGGCCTGCACACCTTCAAGAAGGACGTGACCGGGCCGGAGTACGCGCACCTCGCGCTCGAGCAGGTCGTCGAGCGCGACGTGGATGTCCTCACCGACGCCTACGTGACCGATGTCAGCCGTGACAAGCGCGTGAAGCTGATGTCGCAGCGCACCGGGGTGGTCACCTTGGACACCGGCAGCCTGGTCATCGCGACCGGGGCGCGCGAGCGCACGCGGGCGCAGATCAAGATCCCCGGGCAGCGCCCCGCCGGGGTGATGACCGCGGGGCTCGCGCAGAAGATGGTCAACCTGCACGGCTACCTGCCGGGCAAGCGCGCGGTCATCCTCGGCTCCGGCGACATCGGCCTGATCATGGCCCGGCGGCTGACGCTCGAGGGCGTGGAGGTGCTCGGCGTGTTCGAGCTGCTCCCCTACGCCTCCGGGCTCGGCCGCAACGTGGTCCAGTGCCTCGACGACTTCGACATCCCCCTGCACCTGGCGACCACGGTGGTCGACATCAAGGGCCGTCACCGCGTCGAGGGGGTCACGGTCGCCCCGGTCGACGAGGACCGCCAGCCGATCATGGACAAGGCCTGGGACCTGGAGTGCGACACCCTGCTGCTGTCGATCGGGTTGATCCCGGACGCGGAACTCGCCCGCCAGCTCGACCTCAGGATGGACCCCCGCACCGGTGGCCCGGTCGTCACCTCGACGATGGAGACCTCGATGCCCGGGGTGTTCTCGGCCGGGAACAACCTCCACATCAACGACCTCGCGGACTGGGTGAGCCTGGAGGCCACAGCGGCCGGTGGCGCCGCGGCCGACGTGGCGCTCGGACGCAAGCGGTTCCGCGAGGACGTCACCGTCACCCCCGGCATCAACGTCAACTACGTCGTGCCCCACACCCTGTCCACGGAGCACACGCAGACCCTGTCGTTCCGGGTCAAGGAGCCGATCTACGGCGACACGATCCTGCGCATCGGCGACGCCCACCGCCGCAAGGTCCGCGCGGTGGTGCCACCGGAGATGGTCACCATCAAGATGGCCCCACGGATGCTCGAGGGGTTCGCCGGTGACACGCTGCGGATCGACGCCTTCCCCGCCGAGGAGGAGGACGCGTCATGACCGAGGAGTCGACCACGACCGGTGAGGTCCACACCTACGAGTACGTCTGCACGAACTGTCCGCTCGGCTGCCGGCTCGAGGTGGACGCGGTCGACGACGACGTCATCGAGGTGCGCGGCAACACCTGCAAGCGCGGGGTCAAGTACGGGATCCAGGAGCACCTCGACCCGCGACGCGAGGTCTCGACCACCATGTGGCTGGCGGGCGGCCCGATGGAACGGATCCCCGTCCGAGCCGCCGAAGCGGTGCCGAAGCCGAAGGTGACCGAGTTCGTGGCCTCGCTCGCCGGCATGGTCGTCCAGGCCCCGATCGCCTGCGGTCAGGTGCTCGCCAGCGACGTCGCCGGGACCGGGATCGACGTCATCGCCACCCGCGAGGTGGAGCGCGTCGAGGAGCCGGCGCTGGTCGCCGGCTGACGCCCCTGGCCGGCTGACGCCCCTGGCCGGCTGACGCCTCCGGTCGTCGGCTGCCGGCGCCTGCCCGCCGGGTGCCGGCGGGCTCAGTTGCCCTGTTCGGAGAACAACGCCTCGTTCCCGGAGGCGTCCATCGCACGGCTGAGCCGCTCGATCGCGTGGACGTAGGCGGCGGTACGCAGCGACAGCTCACGGGCGTCGGCGAGCTCCACGACCGCGCGCGTCTCGGTGCGCATGCGCTCCTCGAGCCGTCGGGCGACCTCGGCGGCGCTGAAGCGGTCGCCGGTGCGGTTCGCGATCCACTCGAGCCAGCTGACGGTGACACCACCGCCGTTGACGAGGATGTCCGGCACCACCTCGATGCCCGCCTCGTCGAGGATGCGGTCGCC
>JBKHDS010000200.1:0-4892 GCA_046541215.1 Nitriliruptoraceae bacterium | reverse complement strand
GAGTAGACGACCGTGACGCCCTCGACCTCGATACGGGTGGAGACGGTCGGGACCGGGTGGATGCTCCGGGCGAAGCGCAGGTGAGCCGTCCCGATGGTGAGCTCGTCGCCGTGCCCGACCACCTGGTGGGCGAAGAGGTCGTCGAAGGACATCGGTGCGTCGTTGGAGAGCAGGCCGGTCAGCAGCTCGTGCACCTCGGCGGCGGCGTACAGCGGGAGCCGCCCGCTGAAGGTCGGATCGAAGCGCAGGTTGTAGTAGCAGCCGACCAGGTCGATGCAGTGGTCGATGTGGCGGTGGCTGATGACGATCGCGTCGAGGTCGCCGAGCCGGTGGGTGCGTTGCAGGTTCGCCGTCGAGCCGTTCCCCGCGTCCAGCAGCAGCACGACGCCGGGTGCCTCGACGAGGTAGCCCGAGCACACCCGGCCCGCGCCGGTGTGCGACCCCGCGGAGCCGAGCACGGTCAGCGTCACCGTCATGCTCCGAGCTCCCCTCCCTGCGGTCCGACCTCTCGCCGAAGCCTACGCGTCCCCCCTCGGCAGGCGCGGCCGTGGCAGCCAGGTCAGCGTGGTCGGCCAGCGCCGTCGCGCCTCACGCCCACAGCGTCCCGGAGATCGAGTCCGCGATGCGGTCGACGTCGCCGGCGGCGTAGGCGCCCGTGGACAGGTACTTCCAGCCGCCGTCGGGGGACATGGCGACCACGTGCGAGCCGCTCGGAAGCCGGCTGCACACGCGCTGGGCGACGACCAGCGACGCGCCGGTCGAGACCCCGGCGAAGATGCCCTCGGCGTCCGCGAGCCGCCGGGTCGCCGCCAGCGCCCGGCGCGAGTTCACCTTGATGCGGCTGTCGAGCACGCTCTGGTCGAGGACCTCGGGGACGTAGCCCTCGTCGAGGTTGCGCAGGCCATAGACGAGGTCGCCGTACTCCGGTTCGGCGGCGTAGACCTTCACGTCCGGGTTCCAGCGCTTGAGCCGGCGGCCGACGCCGGTGACGCTGCCCCCGGTCCCGAGCCCGGCGACGAAGGCCGCCACCTCGGGCAGTTCCGCGATGATCTCCGGGGCGGTGGTCTCGTAGTGCGCGAGCGCGTTCGCCGCGTTCGCGTACTGGAAGGGCATGAACAGGTCGGGGTCGGCCGCCGCGAGTTCACGCGCGACCCGGACCGACCCGTTCGAGCCCTCGCTGGCCGGAGAGGCGACGATGTCGGCCCCGAACAGCTCCAGCAGCTGCTGGCGCTCCACGGAGGTGTTCGCCGGCAGCACGCAGGTGAGCGGGTAGCCCTTGACCCGGCAGATCGCGGCCAGGGCGATCCCGGTGTTCCCGGAGGTCGGCTCCAGGACGCGCTGGCCCGGGGCGAGCAGGCCGGTGCGCTCCGCCTGGTCGATGAGGTAGGCCGCGACCCGGTCCTTGACCGACCCCGTCGGGTTGTGCCCCTCGAGCTTGAGGTGGATCGTGTAGCCCTCCGGGGACAGCCGTGGCAACGCGACCAGCGGGGTGTTCCCGACGGCCTGCGCGATGTCCCCGAGCCGCACCGCTCAGGCCATGCCGCCGGCCACGGCCGGCATCAGCGCCACCTCGCTGTCGGGCTGGACCGGGGTGTCGAGGCCGGACACGTAGCGGATGTCCTCGTCGTCCACGTAGACGTTGATGAACCCCCGGACCTTCTCACCGTCGAACAGCTGCTCCTCGAGGCCGGGGTGGGCCGCTGCCAGCGCGCGGAGCACCTCGCCGACGGTGCCACCGTCAGCCTCGAGCTTGGCGGCGCCGTCGGTGTGCTTGCGGAGCACGGAGGGGACGCGAACGGTCGGCATGGGGCTTCCTCGTCGCTGCTCATGGGTCGGTCTCACGGAGCCCAGGAGGGTAGCGAGCGAGCCCCACGACCCCCGGGCGGCACCGGTCGAACCGTGCGGTCGAGGGGGCGTCCGCGCGGTGCGACGGCCCCCTCAGCCGGCGTCGCCACGCTTGCGCAACCGGGCCGGAGCCTGGGCGATCCGGGTGCCGGTGTCCCGCACACGGGCTTCGGGGAGCTCGCTGTGGTGCTTCAGGGTGGAGCGGTCCAGCTGGGCGTCCACGACCGCGAGCTCGGCGGCGGTCAGGGGCGGGAAGGCCTTCAGGGGCGCCGCCTGCGGGTCGGGGAACACGATCCAGTGGACCCCGTCGTCCGCGGTCCAGCGTCCGACGAATCCACCGACGTCCCGGGCCGACCCATACGCGAGCAGGTGCGGCCGCAGCTGCCGGTCGAGCTGACGCGCCGCCTCGAGCACGATCGGCGAGTACTTCAGCGCGGTCCGGGCGGCGAGCGGCCAGGGCATCAGACGACCTCGGCGTCGCGGACGACGACGGGACGCTCGGTCACGACGCCGTCGCGGATCCTGAAGGCCCGGATGTCGGGGTGATCGCGGTCCTCGAGGGTGACGATGACGTAGGTGGCCTCCGGGTAGGCGGCCAGCCGGATGTCCGTCGCCGACGGGTAGGCGCGGGTGTGGGTGTGGGAGTGGTAGATCGCGAGGTCGAGCTCAGCGTCCTCGATGGCGCGCATGGCCTTCAGCAGCTGCCTCGGCTCCATCGTGTAGGTCGTGACGGAGCGGTCGGCGTTATCGATCGGGTGGTGGTCGATGCGGCCGTCGGGGTGGAGACCGAGCAGCCCGCAGACCTCGTACGGCGCGTCGGAGCGCGCGTGCGCCACGAGCCGGTCCCAGGTCTCCTGGTCCAGCACGAAGGGCGCCTCGAGCCCGGTGCTCACCGCTGTCCTCCTCGCCGCTGCCGGTTCACGCCCATCGGACGGTACCGCAGCGGCTGCATCGGGCCTCGGCGTGGGCCGTACCACCGTGCCCGCTCGTGGACGAGGCCTGCCGACTCGATCAGGGCTTCCGAGGCCCCGGGATGAAGGCGTTCGTGCGGCGGACGTACTCGTCGTAGCCCTCACGCTTGCTCCCTCCCTCGGCCATGTTCTTCTCGGTCAGCGCGACGCCCGAGACCTTGATGATGAAGAAGGTCATCGCAAGCGAGCCGATCGCCGCCCACCACGCACCGGTCGCGAGCGCCAGCAGGAAGAACGACCACCACACGACCGTGTCACCGAAGTAGTTCGGGTGCCGGGTGTAGCGCCAGAAGCCGCGGTCCATGACCGTGCCGCGGTTCGACGGGTCGGCCAGGAACCGGGACAGCTGCCAGTCGCCACCGGCCTCGAACACGAAGCCGACGAGCCAGACCACGACCGCGAGGTAGTCGAGCCAGCCGAGGGTGGCCGGCGAGGTGCCGACGATCGCCGCCAGCAGCGGCAGGGAGATGAGCCACGCCAGGACCGCCTGGAGCAGGAAGACCGTGACCAGGCTGCGGAGCGCGAAGGTGTCGGGGTTGCGCCGGCGCATGGCCTGGTAGCGCTTGTCCTCACCCTTGCCCCAGTTCCGCCAGGTGATGTACCCGGACAGGCGCAGACCCCAGATGGTGACGAGCGCGAGGGTCAGCCACGCACGGGTGGTGAGCGTCTCGGCCACGAGCGCGTAGGTCCAGGCAGCGACGACGAAGGCCAGCCCCCAGACGCGGTCCACGATGCTCGTGTCCGTGCGCACGAGGCTCACGACCCACGTCACGACCATCATCGCCGAGACCGAGCCGAGCCCGACCAACCACACCTGCCACATCGCCATGAGGGTCCTCCTCGCCCAGCCGCGAGCGTGCGGGCCGCCGTGGATCGGAGCTCCACGGTGCCTGCATCAGGAAGGGTTCGCGCCCGCGGGTGGGCCGGACGGTCAGGGTCCGGCGCCGACCTACGCTGTCAGGATGGCCGATACCGACCCGTCCCACCCTCCCCGGCCCGGCAGCGCCGGGGAGGGCGGGCCGGGTGAACCACCCGGCGCCGCCTCTGGGGTGTCGGCGGCGGTGACCGACCCGGCGGCCGTTGCGGCCGACAGCACGGACCTCCGGAAGGTGTCGGCGGCGATCACGGCCTGCCGGGCGTGCCCACGGCTGGTCGTCTGGCGCGAGCAGGTGGCGCGCGAACGCCGGGCCGCCTTCGCTGACCAGACCTACTGGGGTCGGCCGGTCCCGTCCTTCGGCGACCCGCACGCCGAGGTGATGGTCGTCGGCCTCGCCCCGGCCGCTCACGGCGCGAACCGCACCGGGCGGGTGTTCACCGGTGACCGCAGCGGTGAGTGGCTGTTCGCGGCGCTGTACCGGACCGGGTTCGCGAGCCAGCCCACCTCGGTGTCCCGCGACGACGGGCTCGCGCTGCGCAGGTGCCTGGTGACCGCCGCGGTGCGGTGCGCGCCACCGGCCAACCGGCCGACCACCGAGGAGCGGGACCGGTGCGCGCCCTTCCTCGCGGCGGAGCTGGACCTCGTCCCGTGGCGCGTGGTCGTTGCCCTCGGTGCCTTCGCCTGGGATGCGGTGCTGCGCCGGACGGGCTGGGACGGCCGCAAGCCGCGCTTCGGTCACGGCGCCGAGGTGGTCCTGCCCGATGGGCGCGTGCTGCTGGGCTGCTACCACGTCAGCCAGCAGAACACCTTCACCGGCCGGCTCACCGAGGCGATGCTGGACGCGGTGCTGCTGCGCGCCCGGACCCTGGCTGGCCTCCCGGCCCCGCCGACCGGCACGAGCTGGCCAAGCGGCCCGGGCGGAACGAGCGGCCCAGGCGGAGCCACCTGATCGGCTGGAGCGGGCCGGTCGCCCTCGAGTTCTGAAGCGTTCCGACGACCAGAGCGTCGCTCCGCTGCGAACAACCGCACCAGCCGCGAGGCGCGGCTCCTGACCTGCGCACCTCTCGTGCCCGATCCCGGAGGCACCGTCGTACGGCCAACAGCCGGCAGGACCCGGACGGGTGGGCGGTGCCGTCAGGCCGCGAGGATCGCCTCGGCCGCCCGGCGACCGGAGACGAGCGCCCCCTGGATCGAGGAGG
>JBKHDS010000199.1:0-4915 GCA_046541215.1 Nitriliruptoraceae bacterium | reverse complement strand
GGCACCGGGCCGGTCGCGGCCGGCCCGGTCGGTCCGAGCCGGAGAGCCTTCGGGCTGCTCCACCGGGCTGTTGCGGGGCGCGCGAGCATCATCTTCGGGCCCCGGGACGATCCGATCCGAACGAGGGGCCGGCAAGGCCATCCGGGCCAGCCCCTCGCCGTCTCCGGGACGATCAGCGCTGGTCGAGCGGCACGTAGTCGCGCTCGCCCGGGCCCTGGTACAGCTGGCGGGGCCGGACGATGGCCTGCTCCTCGTCCAGCAGGTTCTCCTGCCAGTGCGACAGCCAGCCGGGGATCCGGCCCATCGCGAACAGCACCGGGAACATCGAGGTGGGGAACCCCATCGCCTGGTAGATGATCCCGGAGTAGAAGTCGACGTTCGGGTAGAGCTTGCGGGAGACGAAGTACTCGTCCTCCAGCGCGATCTTCTCCAGCTCGACGGCGATGTCCAGCAGCGGGTTCTTGCCGGTGACCTCGAAGACCTCGTGGGCGAGGCCCTGGATGACCTTGGCACGGGGGTCGTAGTTCTTGTAGACGCGGTGACCGAAACCCATGAGCCGGAACTCACCGTTCTTGGCGGCCTGGACCGCCTCGCCGACCTTGTCCACCGACCCGATGCGGTCGAGCATGCGCAGCACGGCCTCGTTCGCACCGCCGTGCTTGGGGCCGTACAGCGCGGCGGTCGCCCCGGCCGCGGCCGAGTAGGGGTCGGCGTCGGAGGAGCCGATCGCGCGCATGGTGGTCGTCGAGCAGTTCTGCTCGTGGTCGGCGTGCAGGATCAGCAGGACGTCCATGGCGCGTTCGAGCACCGGGTCGGGCTCGTACTTCAGCTCGGTCGTCTTCCACATCATGTTCAGGAAGTTGCCGGCGAAGCTGAGGTCGTTGTCCGGGTAGGCGTAGCGCATGCCGATGGAGTGGCGGTAGGCGAAGGCGGCGAGCGTCGGGAACTTCGCGATGAGGCGGATGATCTGCATCTTGCGCGCCTGCGCCTCGTCGAGCTCCTTGGCCTCGGGGTAGAAGGTCGACAGCGCTGCGACCGACGAGACCAGCATGCCCATGGGGTGGGCGTCGTGGTGGAAGCCATCCATGAACTGCTTGAGGTTCTCGTGGATGAAGGTGTGGTGGGTGATGTCGTAGACCCAGGTCTCGAGCTCCGCGTCGGTGGGCAGCTCCCCGTGGAGGAGGAGGTAGGCCACCTCGAGGAAGCTCGAGGACTCCGCGAGCTGCTCGATCGGGTAGCCGCGGTAGCGCAGGATCCCGGCGTCACCGTCGATGTAGGTCACCTGGCTGCGGACGTTCGCGGTGTTCTTGAACGCCGGGTCGTAGCTGAGCAGGCCGAAATCGTCGTCGGAGACCTTGATCTGCCGCAGGTCCATCGCCCGGATCGCACCGTCGGTGACCGGGACCTCGTAGGTCCGTCCCGTGCGGTTGTCGGTGATGGTCAGGGTGTCCTTCATCTCGCTCATCGGCCATCGTCTCCGGGTCGCGGAAGCCTTCCGGACACGCTAGCGCCCGCGCGCCTCGCGGTTGGCCTCGGCGATGCGAGACAGCAGCCGGGCCAGCGTCGCCGCCTCCTGGTCGTCGAGGTGAGCGGCGAAGTGGGCCTGCACGCCGGCGAGGTGGGTCGGGGCGGCGCCGCGCAGTCGTTCGCGCCCTGCGGGGGTGAGCGCCGCGAAGGTCCCGCGGCGGTCGTCGGCGCAGCGGGTGCGCTCCACGAGGCCGCTGCGTTCCATCCGGTCCACCAGCCGGGTCACCCCGCTCTTGGACAGCAGCACCGCGTCCGCGAGGTCCTGCATGCGCAGCCGGCCGTCCGGTGCCTCGGCGAGCTGGACGAGGACGTCGTACCAGGTCAGCGGCAGCTCCGCGCCGACCTTCAGCTCCCGCTCGAGGAGGTCGAGGGTGACCGCGTAGGACTCGAGGAAGGCCCGCCACGCGGCGAGCTGCTGCGGAGGCACCCGGTCGACGACGGGCAGCGCTGCGGGATCGTGAGCCATGCGGGGAGGCTACCGGTCGTTCACCTCGCACCCGTTGCAGCCGCAAGCGCCCGCCTCCCCGGACCTACCGGGCAGGGCGCGCTGGCTGGCACGTCGGGCAGCGGTAGGCCAGCCGCGCCTGCTCGCCGAGCGGCGCCACCTCGATGCGGGTCCCGCACCGCCGGCACGGCTGCCCGCTGCGGCCGTGCACCCAGAGGGCTCCGGTGCCGTGCTCGAACGCGGTCGTCCGCCGATCGGTCCCGAGGTTGGCGCGCAGCAGGCGCGTGGCGTCCTCCAGCAGCCCACGGCGGACCGCAGCAGGAACCTCACGCACGGGCGTGGCCGGGTCCAGGCCGTGGAGGAAGAGCAGGTCGCAGCGGTAGACGTTGCCGATGCCGGCCGCGACCCGCTGGTCCAGCAGCGCCTCCCCGATGGTCGTCGAGGTGGCGGCCAGCGCGGCCAGCCGTGCCGCCGCCTCGTCGAGGTCGGCGCCCTCGTCGCACAGGTCGGGTCCGAGGGCGCGCAGGGACGGGTGGCGGGCGAGGGTCCGGGTCGGCACCACCTCGGCGATCGGGGCGTGGAAGCACACCGCGACGGCACCCGGTACCCCCAGCACGACCCGCGCGCCGCGGGCGGGCTTCCGCCATCGCTCGCCAGGCCGGTACAGGTGCCACGACCCGGTCATGCGCAGGTGGGTGTGGATGCTCAACCGCTCGCTGGTGTGCACGAGCAGGTGCTTGCCGCGCGCCTCGATGCCCGTGACCGTGCTGCCGACGACCGGGTGCGGTCGAGGGACGCGGGGCAGGTCGATGCGGGTCAGCGGCTGCCCGCGCAGCACCGGTCGCAGCCGCGTGGCGATGCGGTGGATCGTGTCGCCTTCGGGCATCGGGTCCTCGAGGTAGCGGGTGGTCGGGGCCGGCGAGCGGCACGGCCGTGCGAACGGTGGAGGGCCGCCCCAGGGCGGCCCTCCAGCGGTGTGGCGTGCTGCTCAGAGGTCGTAGGGACGCAGGGTGCCCCGGCCGTTCTCCTTGGCGCGGGTCGCGGCGGCCGCAAGCATCTCCGCGATCTTCTCGTTGAGCGCGTCGGGGAGGCTCGAGTCCATGCGGAGCTCGAGGCCCTTGACGGCCTCCTTGACCTTGCTCTGAACGACGAGGGAATCTGCCATGTCGTGCTCTCCTGATCGGTCGGGATCGCGGGGTCGCCCCCGCTCGACGGTGGACGCCGAGCCACCCCCGATGACGGGTGCTCCGTCTGGCGGTCCAGGTGCCGGGAACGGCCCTGCGGCTGCGTCAGAGGCACTCTAGAGGCATCCGCGCCTCGCGTGCGAACATCCGCCCCTGTCCGGACGACGGCTGGTCAACGGCCAGCGCCCGCTCGCCCACGGTAGGTCAGCCCGCGGTAGCCGCGGGTGAACCCGGCCGCCTCCAGCCGCTCCGGCCACGGACCGGCATCGTGGATCGGGCGACCGTCGATGCGTCCGAGCTCGAGCTTGCGCAGCCGGCCCGTGTCGACGAGCGCGGTCAGCGCCGGCAGCCACACCGCCGCCTCCTGAGGGTGGTCGAAGGTGACCAGGCTCCGGCCGCCGCGCTCCAGCAACGCCGCCGGGGAGCCGTCCACCAGCACGACCTGTGCTCCGGCGGCACGAGCGGGCCGCCCCTGGCTCGGTGGCCACGCCAGCGCCGCGCCGTAGGGCTGGGCCGGGTCGGTCGCGGCCAGCCGGACGACCGTCGGGGTGTCGTCCGCCGGCCGGTCGCGGAGCCTCTCGATCGCTCCGGGGAGCGCGAACTGTGCGGCTCCGAGGCCGGCGACGAGGTAGCCGCGGCGGATCCGGCCAGCCTCCTCGGCGGCCTTCAACACCGGGTAGACCGCCGCGAAGGCCCCATCGACCGCCTCGACGCGCATCGACTCCCGCGTCAGGACCCCGTGGCGTTCGAGCAGTTGCTCGGCGAGGGTGGTGCGGCGTCGGGTCGCCGCGGTGGTGTCCCGCGGCGCCGGTCCGCGCCGCCGCAGCAGGGACCAGCGTCCCTGAGCGCTGGGCGGGCCGAGCCGGGCGAGCCTGCCCGGGCGCGGTCGTCCCCGGGTGCCGGCCCCGGTGCGGGGAGCCGCGCCCAGTGCGCGCACGGGGGCGTAGGTGTCGTTGGTCACCTCACCGGCCCACACCAGGTCCCACAGCGCGTCCAGCACGAGGTCCTGGTCGGCGATGCCGGCGGCGGAGAACAGCTCCGGCCAGAAGGACGCGCCGTGCTCGTCGAGGTGGGCGCGGAGACGGTGGTGGACCTCGTCGGCGGGCGGGTCGTCGCCGGGTGAGGGGAGCAGGTCGTCGACCCGATCCCGGAAGCAGAGCGTGACGCGACCGTCGACGCGGCCGAGCGGTCCGACGCCGACCCAGACCGCCTCACCGGCCGCGATGAGCTGGTCGAGATCCGCACCCCGGTAGCCAGCCAGGCGTGCGGGCAGCACGTCGGTCTCGAGCACGCTGGCGGGGATGGGGGCGCCCTGGAGCTGGGCGATGGTCTCGAGCAGCGCCTCCAGCCCGGCGCGGCGGGTGGCGCCCGTCGCCTCGCGGACCTGGTGCCAGGCTGGCAGGAACCGCCCGAGCGCCGCGGGCTCGACCGGCTCGACCTCCGCGCGCAGCACCGCCAGCGAGCGGCGCTTGGCGCGGCGCAGCACCTCGGCGTCGATCCACTCCCGCCCCTGTCCGCCGGGTCGGAACGCCCCCTCCAGCACGCGGTCCTGCCGGGCCAGGAACCGCAGGGTGGCGAGCACCCGTCCGACAGGGAGCCCGAGCTCGCGGGCACAGGTCCGTTCGTCGAAGGGGCCGTGGGTCCGCGCGAAGCGCGCGACGAGCTCCGCGACCGGATCGTCGACCGGGTCGGTGAACGCGGCGGGCAGCCCCGCCGGCAGCGCCACACCGATCCCGTCGCGCAGACGCGCCGCGTCCCC
>JBKHDS010000198.1:0-4917 GCA_046541215.1 Nitriliruptoraceae bacterium | reverse complement strand
TCCATCTCGGTCTTCGGCGCGACCCGCCAGAAGGCCTCCGACCCGCGCTCCCAGTCCGCGAGCAGCGCCGCGGCGCGACGGGACCCGGTGACGGTGGCGTGCTCCTCGACCAGCTGCCGAACCCGCGCGAGCTGGCCACCATCGGGCCGGCGGGCCTCGACCAGCTGACGGTTCACCCGCGCCAGCACCTCTCCGCGCGGGTCGTGCACGAAGCACTCGCCACCGCTCATCCCGGCCCCGATGTTGTGGCCCGTGGGGCCGAGCACGACCACCGTGCCGCCGGTCATGTACTCGCAGGCGTGATCTCCGGTGCCCTCCACCACGGCGGTCGCGCCGGAGTTGCGCACCGCGAAGCGCTCACCGGCACGCCCCGCGACGAACACCTCACCGGCGGTGGCGCCGTACAGGACGGTGTTGCCCACCAGCACCGGGTCACCGGCGTCGTCCTCAGGTGCGCGGATGACGATCCGGCCACCCCCGAGCCCCTTGCCGACGTAGTCGTTCGCCTCGCCGTCGAGCACGAGCTCCAGCCCGCGGGTCGCGAAGGCCCCGAAGGACTGCCCGGCGGCGCCGGTGAAGCGCAGCCGCGCGAGCCCCGGGGGGTCCTGCTCGCCGTACTCGAGCCCGACGGCGCCGCCGATGCGCGCGCCGACGGTGCGGTCGGCGTTGGCGATCGTGTAGGTGTACTCGGTGATCCCGCCGAGGAAGATCGTCTCGAGCGCGTCCTCGAACACCCGATCACCGAGCTCGCTGCGCGGATCCTGGATCGCGACGCGGCCGGTGAAGTGCCGCTCACCGACACCCGGGTCGTGCAGCAGCGGGCGCACGTCGATGCGGGCCGCCTTGCCCTCGAGGCCCTCACGGCGCGCGAGCAGGTCGACCCGTCCGATGGCCTCCTCCAGCGAGCGCACCCCGAGGTCAGCGAGCAGCTCACGGACCTCGGCAGCGACCATCGTCAGGTACGCCGCGACCATCTCCGGCGTCCCGGCGAAGCGCTCACGCAGGTCCAGCCGCTGGGTCGCGATCCCCACCGGACACGTGTCCCGGTGGCACGCGCGGGCCATGATGCACCCCTCCGCGAACAACGCCGCGGTCCCGAAGGAGTACTCATCGGCTCCGAGCAGGGCGGCGAGCAGGACGTCGTGCCCGGTCTTGAACCCCCCGTCGACCCGCAGCCTGACCCGTCCGCGCAGCCCGTTGTGACGCAGGACCTGCTGGACCTCGGCCAGCCCGAGCTCCCAGGGCAGCCCCGCGTGCTGGATCGACGACAGCGGCGAAGCACCGGTGCCCCCGTCGTTGCCGGAGATGTGGATCGAGTCGGCCAGCGCCTTGACGACCCCGGCGGCGATGGTCCCGATGCCGTGCTCGGCGACGAGCTTGACGTCGACGAGCGCCTCGGGGTTGACCTGCTTGAGGTCGAAGATCAGCTGCGCGAGATCCTCGATCGAGTAGATGTCGTGGTGGGGCGGCGGACTGATGAGCGTCACCCCCGGGGTGGTGTGCCGCAGCCGCGCGATCTCCTCGGTGACCTTGTGGCCCGGGATCTGCCCGCCCTCCCCCGGCTTGGAGCCCTGGGCGATCTTGATCTGCAGCACGTGCGCGTTGGCGAGGTACTCCGGGGTGACGCCGAAACGACCCGAGGCGACCTGCTTCATGCGACAGTCCAGATCGCGCTCGCTCCAGCGGGTCCGGAACCGGGCCGGGTCCTCCCCGCCCTCCCCGGAGTTGGCCTTCCCGCCGATCATGTTCAGCGCGGCCGCCAGCGTCTCATGGGCCTCGGCCGACAGGGCGCCGTGTGACATCGCGCCGGTGGAGAAGCGCGCGGTGATGGCCTCGACCGGCTCCACCTCGGCGAGCGGCACCGGACCGTCGAGCGCGGTCGGGACGAGGAAGTCCCGCGGGTAGGCGGGTGGCCGGGCGCGCACCGTCGCGCTGAAGTGCCGGTAGAGGTCGACGCGACCCTCGTTGGCCGCGGTCCGCAGCAGCGCGGCCGTGGTGCCGTCCACCTCGGTGGCAGCCCCGACGCCGTCGAGGCGGAACGGGGCGGTCGCGCTCCTGCGGCCGAGCCCGAGCACATCGTGGAGGGCGTCAACGACCGGCTTGGACATGTCGTGGAACTCGCCGCCCTGCTTCCACTTGATGATGCCGGGGCTGGACAGCTCAGGCAGCGTCACCTCACCGTCCGCTCCGGCGGGCGGGAACGCCTCGGCGTGCTGGGCGAGCACCTCGGCCGCGAGGTCCTCGAGCGTCAGTCCACCGAGCATCGAGGTGGTCCCGGCGAAGCACGTCTCGATGACGTCCGCGCCGAGCCCGAGCGCCTCGAAGATCTGCGCGGACCGGTAGGAGTCGAGCACGCTGATGCCCATCTTGGACATGATCTTCAGCACACCGTCCTCGAGGGCGTTGCGGTAGCGCTCCTGGGCCACCGAGGCCGAGGGGTTGTCCCCGCCGATCCTGCCCTCGTCGGCCAGGTCGGCGATGGTCTGCAGGACCAGCCGCGGCACGATCGCGTCGGCGCCGTACCCGAGCAGGGTGGCCGCGTCGTGGGTCTCCCGCGCCTCGTCGGTCTCGGCCACGAGCGAGGTGGCGGTGCGCAGGTTCTCGCGCAGCAGGCGCTGGTGCACCGCACCGACGGCGAGCAGGATCGGGACGCGGGCACGGTCGAGGTCGATGCCGGTGTCGGACACCACGACCACACCGGCGCCGCCGCGCACGTGCGCCACCGCCTCGTCCCCGAGCCGCTCCAGCGCGGCCCGCAAGCCCTCGGGACCGTCGGCGATCGGGAAGGTGGCGTCCACCGCCTGGACCGCGAAGGGCAGCGTCGGTGACAGCACGAGCCGCTGCAGCCCGTCGGGGTAGAGGAAGAAGGAGCCGAGCTCGAGCAACTGCGCGGCCTCGGGTGTCTCGGTCAGCACCGAAGCCCGCGGGCCGAGCAGGGTCCTTAAGCTCATCACCTCCGACTCGCGGTAGTGGTCGATCGGCGGGTTCGTGACCTGGGCGAAGCGCTGCTTGAGGAAGTGGGAGACCGGCCGGCGCACCTGGCTGAGCGCCTCCATCGGGGTGTCGTCCCCCATCGAGGAGGTCGTCTCCTTGCCCTGTGTGGCCATCGGCCTGAGGATCGAGATCAGCTCCTCCTTCGTGACCCCGAAGGCGAGCTGCCGCTGGCGCAGGTCGGCCGGCACACCCTCGACCGGCTGGCCGGCGTTGACCCGGGTGAGCCGCTCGGCGAGCCAGGCCCCGTAGGGCGCGCCGGCCGCCAACCGGAGCTTGATCTCGCGGTCCTCCTGCAGGCCTCCCTCGGTCGGGTCGACGCACAGCATCTGGCCGGGGCCGAGGCGTTCGCGTCGGACCGTACCGCGGTGCGCCGGGTCGTCGGTCGGCAGCGAGGTGCTGACCGCACCCACCTCGGAGGAGGCCACGACCGTGCCGTCCTCGCAGACGTGGTAGCGCAGTGGACGCAGCCCGTTGCGGTCGAGCCCCGCCCCGACGCGCACCCCGTCGGTGAAGATCAGGCCCGCGGGCCCGTCCCAGGGTTCGATCAGACAGGCGTGGTAGCGGTAGAAGTCCCGGACCGTGGGCTCGAGGTCCCGAGCGCCCTCCCACACCTGCGGTACGAGCATGGCCTCGGCGTGCCGGACGTCACGGCCGCCGAGCACGAGCAGCTCGAGCGCCGCGTCCAGCTTCGCGGAGTCCGACTGGTGGTCGTCGATCACCGGCGGCAGGAGCTCGGGGGCTGCCCAGTCGACCCCATCGACGGACATGGCACCGGGGACGAACTGACCCTCCCGGGCACGCATGAGGTTGAGGTTGCCCTCGATGGTGTTGATCTCGCCGTTGTGGCACAGGGTGCGGAAGGGCTGCGCACGCTCCCAGGACGGCGCCGTGTTCGTCGAGAAGCGCGAGTGGTAGATCGCGAGAGCGGAGGTGAACCGCTCGTCGCGCAGGTCGAGGTAGAAGGCGTCGAGCTGGTCCGCGTCGGCCATCGCCTTGTAGGTCACGGTCAGGAAGGAGCAGCTGGCCGCGTAGAAACGCACCCCGGCCGCCTCGCAGGCCTTGCGGGCCCGCCGGCGCACCCGGTAGGCGGCACGCTCCGCCGCCCGGTCGTCCAGCCCCGCCGGCCGTCCGAGCACCGCCTGCACCAGCGCCGGCTGTGCCGCGAGAGCGATCTCCCCGATCGCCTCCGGGTCGGTGGGCACGACCCGGAACCCCGCCAGGGTGACCCCCTCCTGGTCGCAGGCGGCCGCGAAGGCCTGCAGCGCGGTCTGGCGTGCGGCGACGTCGTCCGGCTCCTCGCCGGCCTGGAGGAACAGCATCGCGAGCCCGGTGTCGGCCGGCGCGACCTCGGTCACGAGCTCCCGGGACCAGGCCGCCGCGAGCTCACGCGGGATCTGCGTGAGGATGCCGGCACCGTCACCGGAGCGGGCGTCCGCCGCGACCGCGCCGCGGTGCTTCACGCCGCACAGCCCCTGCAGAGCGAGCTCGACGATGCTACGCCGGGGCCGCCCGTCGACGTGCGCGACGAACCCGATGCCGCACGCATCGCGTTCGGCGTTGAGGTCGAAGCCAGGCGCGATCGGCCGGTGGGTGCGGGCGAGGTCGACCATGGGTGCCTCCGACAGCTCGGGTCTCGCGCCGCCGCCACGGCGCGGGACCGGTGGGAGCCGCCGGTCAGGTGGGGACCGGCGGCGCGGGGACCGCAGCCGGACGCATGAACGGCGCCCGCGGGTCCGGTGAGGAACGCGAGCGCCGTTGCTCGGGTGCGAACGGTACCCGGCAGCCCGCACCGGTGTCCATCCTGCCCCTCCCCCCCGGAACAGGAAACAGGAAGCGGTCGGCCCTTGGCGTGGGACCCCGCGTCTGGTAGCGATACCCCCCGAGATGGCCGGAGCACCTCCCCGAGCCACGTCGCCGGGAGCG
>JBKHDS010000197.1:0-4923 GCA_046541215.1 Nitriliruptoraceae bacterium | reverse complement strand
GATGCTCCGGGGTGCTGTTCACGGCGCCCCGGACCGCTGGGCACGGCGCCCCGGACCGCTGGTCGCGACGCTGCCGGGCGGTGGTCGCGAGGCCCGGGGCCTCGGTCGCTACGCTCCGGGCGGCCGGCCACTACCTCGATGCCAGCGTCGAGGTGGCACCTTGCCCGCCGGCAGGTCGGTCACGAGGCGAGGACGCACGGTGCGCATCGGTGTGGTCACCTTCCCCGGGTCGCTCGATGACCAGGACGCACGACGGGCCGTCGAGGCCTGCGGTGGCGAGACCGTGGCGCTGTGGCACGCCGAGGCGACGACCAAGGGGGTGGACGCGGTCGTGCTCCCCGGCGGGTTCTCCCACGGGGACTACCTGCGCTGCGGCGCGATCGCCCACCGCGCGCCGGTCATGGCGGCGGTCGCGGCCTTCGCCCGGGACGGCGGCCCGGTGCTCGGCATCTGCAACGGCTTCCAGGTCCTGTGCGAGGCGGGCCTGCTCCCCGGCGCGCTGACCCGCAACGCCGGCTTGCGCTTCGTGTGCCGCGACGTGCCGCTCATCGTCGAGGCGGCTGACACCCCCTGGACGCGTGCCTACGGTCCCGGCCAGACGATCGTGATCCCCGCCAAGCACGGCGAGGGTCGCTACGTCGCCGACGAAGCGACCTTGGACCAGCTCGAGGACGAGAGCCGCATCGTCGTGCGGTACGCGGCGGGCTCCAACCCGAACGGCTCCGCGCGGGACATCGCGGGGGTCACCAACCCGGGCCGTAACGTGGTCGGCCTCATGCCCCACCCCGAGCACGCGGTCGACCCGCTGCTGATCGGTGGCACCGATGGGCGCGGGTTCTTCGAGAGCGTGCTGCTGGGTGTGCCGGCCTGAGCATGCAGGACCGCCGGCCCCCGTGGTGCGGCACGGGGACCGGCGGGATCGGGCGCGGACCGGGGTGCGGGCTCGGACCGCGGTCCGGTGCGGTCAGTTGCCCTGCAACAGGCGCTCGAAGGGGTCGTCGGCGGCGGTGCGCCGGCGGTCGATGCGCAGATAGGCGAACAGCGCCAGATGCGCGAGGATGCCGACGAACAGGATGCCGGCCGGGAAGAACTGGCCCTGGAACGCCAGCATGACCGCGGCGATGGCCGCGAAGGCGACGAGCACGGCGCGCAAGGTGTTCAGGGCGTCCACGGCGACCTCGTTGATGGAGCGGCTGCGGCCCCGGCAGCGTACCGCGTCTCAGGTCGTTCGGCCCTGCCACCTTCGTCGCCCGGGCCGCTCAGGGCCGGAGGTCCCATCGGCCGGTCGAACCGCCGCGGGTGGGAGGCGCGGGCGCGCGCGTCGGCGCGCTCAGGCGTGGTGGCGGAACAGGTCGCCGGGCTGGCACTCCAGTGCGGTGCACAGCGCGGACAGGGTGGAGAACCGCACCGCCTTGGCCCGGTCGTTCTTCAGCACCGACAGGTTCACGACCGTCACCCCCACCCGCTCGGACAGCTCCTTCAGCGTCATGCCGCGGGCGAGGAGCAGTTCGTCGAGGTGGCACGTGATGGCGCCCTCCGGTGCGCCGTGTTCTCCGCCGGCCGGAGCCATCAGACCAGTCCCTCCAGCTCCTCGGTCAGCTGTCGACCCGACTCGAACACCTGGGCGGCGATCCCGAGGAGCGCGACCACGAGCAGGGTGAGCAGCTCCAGCTCGAACAGCCGGATCCCGAGCGGCCCGCCGTCGGGGAGCCCACCGAGGGAGGTGGTGACGAAGGTCGCTGTCAGCCCGTCGAGCGCAGGTGGGAGGAAGGCACCGGCGAGCACGACCAGCGAGAGCCCGCGCAGCCATGCGGACATGCGGGGATCGAACGGCCGCCCGCCCGCGACCAGCAGGAGCATCGACCGGACCAGCCACGCGCCGATGCCCAGCAGCACGCCGCCCACCGCGCTGCCGAGCCCGGTCAGCGCGCGTAGCCAACTCGGCAGCCCGGTCACGACCAGCTCGACGGTGCCGGCATCCGTCAGCTCCAGCCGGCTGTCCGGCGGGAGTCCCTTCGGGTCCTCGACCAGGACGACGTCCGATCCCTCGACGCTGACGGGCACGGCCGCCTCGTCCATCGCGACGTTGAGGGCCGGACGGGCGAGGGCGACCAGTGCGACCAGCAGACCGAGGCCGAGCACGGCCCCGGCGAGGACCCGCGCGCCCGTCGCGCCCTCGCGGCTGAGGGGGCCGCTCGGTGCGGTCCCCTGCTCGGCCGTCGGGTCCGGCTCTCTGTCATCCCTGGTCGGCTCGTCGTCCCTACTCACGGTCCTGCCTCCATCCGTTCTGGGAGGGGCTTCTCGACCTCAGCCGCACCGTCCCGGCCACCATATCGAACAACGATAACATATCGACCATCGATAGGGGCGAGACGCACGCCCGACGCGCGTGTCGCGCGCACCCAACGGAGCCCGTCGCCCGTCACGTAGGCTGCCGGCGGCCGCCACCTCGATCGTCGGGGTACGCCGGCCTCCACCTCGGTCGCCGCCCCGACCGCCACCTCGATGCCGGCGCCGATCACCCCCGACCGTCCCCCCACCACCCGCGACGAGGCGTGCTGAGATGTCCGAGACCTCCACCTCGCCGTTCCCGCCCGAGGAGACGCTGACCCCCGAGCGTGCCCGCGAGCTCGGGCACGAGCTGGGCCTGCGCGGCGACGAGTACGACGACCTCGTGGGGATCCTCGGTCGGGTGCCCACCGTGGCCGAGCTCGGCATGTACTCGGTGATGTGGTCCGAGCACTGCTCCTACAAGTCCTCCAAGCTGCACCTGCGTGGCCTCGCCCACGACGAGCCGTGGGTGATCGCCGGTCCCGGTGAGAACGCCGGGGTCGTCGACGTCGGTGACGGGCTCGCGGTCGCGTTCAAGATCGAGTCCCACAACCACCCCTCCTACGTCGAGCCCTTCCAGGGTGCGGCCACCGGGGTCGGGGGGATCCTGCGCGACATCTTCACCATGGGCGCACGACCGATCGCGGTCATGGACCCGCTGCGCTTCGGGGACCCGGGCGGCTGGACCGACGGAGCCGGCGTCCACCACGAGGCCGACGCCCTGCAGCGCCACCTCCTCGACGGGGTGGTGCGAGGTGTCGGGCACTACGGCAACTGCGTCGGGGTGCCCAACATCGGCGGCGAGGTGGTGTTCGACGACACCTACGCCGGCAACCCGCTGACCAACGTGCTCGCCATCGGGGTGCTCGAGCGCGACAAGCTCCAGCTCGCCCGGGCCGAGGCACCCGGCCACCTCGCCGTCCTGCTCGGCTCCGCCACCGGCCGCGACGGCATCGGCGGTGCGAGCGTGCTCGCGAGCCAGGAGTTCGACGAGGGGCTGGACGCGAAGCGACCGAACGTGCAGGTCGGCGACCCCTTCGCGGAGAAGCTGCTCATCGAGTGCTGCCTGGAGCTGTACGAGCGCGACCTCGTCTCCGGCATCCAGGACATGGGAGCGGCCGGCATCGCCTGCTCCACCTCGGAGCTGGCCTCGGCGGCGTCGATGGGCATGGACGTCGACCTCGACCGGGTCCACCTGCGCGAGCCGTCGATGGCGTCCTGGGAGATCCTGTGCTCGGAGTCCCAGGAGCGCATGCTGGCCCTCGTGGCCCCGGAACAGCTCGAGGAACTGCAGGCCGTCGCGGCACGCTGGGGCGTGCCCGCCGAGGTGATCGGCGAGGTGGTCGAGGGGGACGCGCTGCGTCTGACGCGGGGCGGCCGGCTCATCGCCGACCTGCCGGCCCGCTCGCTGGCCGATGAGGGCCCGGTCTACGACCGCCCGCAGGCCCGCCCGGGCTGGCTGGATGCCTACGCCGAGGTGGCGGCCGACGACCTCGATGCGACCCTGCCCGGGGGCACGCTCGAGGCGGCCGACGGCCGCCCGATCCGTACCCACGAGGAGGTGGCGCTCGCCTTCCTCTCCTCCCCCAACGTCGCCTCCAAGCGGTGGGTGTTCGAGCAGTACGACCAGCACGTGCTGGGGGGCACCGTGCTCGGTCCCGGCATGGCGGACGCCGGGGTGGTCCGGTTGCCGGGCAGCCGCCGGGCCGTGGCCTGCTCCACCGACGGCAACGGTCGCTGGTGCGAGCTCGACCCGGAGCAGGGCACGATCCGGGTCGTCGCCGAGGCCTTCCGCAACGTTGCCTGCACGGGTGCCCGACCGCTGGCGACCACGAACAACCTGAACTTCGGCAACCCGGAACGGCCCGAGATCATGTGGCAGCTCGCCACCTCGATCCGGGCGCTCGGCGCGGCGTGCCGCCAGCTCGGCGTGCCGGTCACCGGGGGCAACGTGTCGCTGTACAACGAGACCAAGGGTGCGGCGATCCACCCGACGCCGGTGATCGGCATCCTCGGCGTGCTGGCCGACGCCGAGGACGCGCTCGGGATCGCCTACGAGGACGAGGGGGAGCTCCTCCTGCTGCTCGGGGCGGCGACCGCGCCGGGCCTGGCCGGCTCCGAGCTCCAGCGCTGGCTCGGCGCGCCGCTCGGCGGCGTCCTCGCGCCTGCCGACCTCGAGCTCGAGGCGGCGATGTCGGAGGTGCTGCAGGAGGCGGCGCGGGAGCGGCTGGTCACCTCCGCCCACGACGTCGGGACCGGCGGGCTGCTCGTCACCCTCGCGGAGTCCTGCCTGGCGGGGGACATCGGCGCGGACGTCGCGCTCGAGGGGCCGATCAGCACGCTGTCACCGACCCAGCAGCTGTACAGCGAGTCGCCGGGGCGCATCATCGTCACCGTGCCGTCCTCGGCGGTGCGGGAGTTCGCGGCGCTGTGCGCGGACGCCGGGGTGCCGATCCAGGACATCGGGACCGTCGGCGGGTCCCGGCTGACCATCCGAGGGCTGGTCGACATCCACCTCGACGAGCTGCGCGCCGCCTACGAGGGTGGGCTGGCCGCGGTGCTGGAGGGCTGAGCCGTGCCGACCCCTGAGGG
>JBKHDS010000196.1:0-4962 GCA_046541215.1 Nitriliruptoraceae bacterium | reverse complement strand
GCTGGCGAGGAGGACGGCGATGCTGATCGCGCGGGTCGTGGGCTCGGCGGTCTCGACCGCCAAGGACGAGGGGTTGCGCGGCGCGAAGCTGCTGGTGGTCCAACCGGCATCGGTGACCGACGAGCTCCACGGGGAGCCACTGGTCGCGGTCGACACCGTGGGCGCCGGCGAGGGCGAGCTCGTGCTGGTCGCGCAGGGCAGCGCCGCGCGGCGGACCCGCACGACCGAGGGCACCCCGACCGATGCCGCGATCGTCGGCATCCTCGACTCGCTCGAGCTCGATGGCGAGGACCGCTTCCGCAAGAGCTGAGCCCCCATCGGGCCCGCGACGACGACCAGGTAGGCAGGATGCAGCGCAGCCGGCAGATGCTCAGCGTCGGCATCGACGTGGGCACGACCACCACCCAGGTGGTGTTCTCCCGGCTGACGGTCCGCAACGCCGCACGGCTCGGGTTCGTCCCCCGGCTCGAGGTCGACGCGCGCGCGGTCGAGCACGTCGGCCAGGTCCGCTTCACCCCGCTCGTGGGTCCGGACGAGATCGACCTCGATGGGCTCATGCGCGTCGTGAACGAGGAGTACGCCGCCGCCGGCATCGCACGCGAGCAGGTCGAGACCGGCGCGGTCATCATCACCGGCGAGACCGCGCTCCGCCGCGACGCCGACCAGGTCGTCCAGCGCCTGTCCGGCTACGCCGGCGACTTCGTCGTGACCGTCGCCGGCCCCAACCTCGAGGCGCAGATCGCGGGTCGTGGCTCGGGGGCGGCGACCTGGTCGAGCCAGCAGTACACGACCGTGCTCAACGCCGACATCGGCGGGGGGAGCACGAACGTGGCGGTGTTCCGTGCCGGCCGCCACCTCGCCTCCTCAGCGATCATGGTCGGGGGCCGCGGGCTGCAGCTCGACCCCGGCTCCGGCGTGGTCACCGCCATCACCCCGTCGGCTCGCGCGGTGCTCGACCACCTCCGCTCGCCGCTCGAGGTCGGCCGCGCCGCGACGCTCGAGGACCTGCGGGCCTTCACCGACGAGCTCGCGGGCCTGGTGGTCGACCTGATCGTCGGGCACGCCTCCCGGCTCCTGGACGAGCTCGCGCTGACCCCGGCGCTGGACGTCGTCCCGGTGGAGCGCACCCCGCTGTTCCTCTCCGGCGGGGTCGGGCGCTGCTACGCCGAGCAGCTCCCGGTCGACCGGCTCGAGGACGTGGCCGCGTTCGGCGACGTCGGCCCGCTGCTCGCCGCGTCGCTACGGGACGAGCCACGGTTGGCTGCCCGCACCGTGCGCGGAGCGCCGGAGACCCTCGGTGCCACCGTGCTGGGTGCAGCGAGCCAGACGGTGACGATGTCCGGGACGACGATCTGGGTGCGCGAGGACCTGCTCCCCCTGCGCGATCTCCCGGTGGTCCAGCCGGAGCTGCCGGATGCGGCCACGGACGCCTCCCTGCTGGCCGAGGCGATCGGCGCGGCGACCCGACGCTGGGACGCCGAGGGCGATGGCCGGGTCGCGATCGCCGTGGACCTGCCGAGCGGGCTGTCCTACGAGCAGCTCGCCACCGTCGCCGACGGGCTCGGCGCCTACGCCCAGGCCGGGCTGCCGGAGCAGGTGCCGCTCGTCGTGGTCACCCCGCAGGACTACGCCCAGGTGCTCGGACAGACCCTGCAGTCCCAGCACCCCGACCTGCCCCTGATCACGATCGACCAGATCGGGCTCGGCGAGGGGGACTTCATCGACATCGGCCGGCCGCTGCTGGATGGACGGGCGGTCCCGGTCTCGGTCAAGACGTTGGTGTTCAGCCGGTGAGCGCGCCGCTGCTCGGGTGCGAGGAGGTGCCTCGGTGCTGCTGAGGACGAAGCTGTTCGGGACGACCTACGAGTTCGCCTCGGTCAAGGAGGTGCTGGCCAAGGCGAACGAGGAGAAGTCCGGTGACCGCCAGGCTGGGATCGCCGCGAGCAGCGCGGCCGAGCGTGTCGCCGCCCGCTACGTGCTCGCCGAGATGGACCTGCAACTGCTCCGGGAGAACCCCGCCATCCCCTACGAGCGCGATGAGGTGACCCGGGTCATCGACGACGCCGTGAACGAGCGGGTGTACGAGGAGATCCGCACCTGGAAGGTCGGGGAGCTGCGCGAGTGGCTGCTGGCGGACACCACCACGGGCGAGATGATCCAGCGAGCCTCCAAGGGCATGACCGCCGAGATGATCGCCGGGGTCACCAAGCTGATGTCCAACCTCGACCTCGTGCTCGGAGCGAAGAAGATCCGCATCCAGGCCCGGTGCAACAACACGATCGGCCGGCCGGGCACGCTCGCCTCCCGCAACCAGCCGAACCACCCCACCGACTCGGTCGAGGGCATCCGCGCGAGCATCTACGAGGGGCTGTCGCTCGGGTCGGGCGACTCCGTGATCGGCATCAACCCCTCGGACGACTCGCTCGGCAGCGTGGCCCGGCTGCTCGAGATGACCCAGGAGGTCATCGACCGCTGGGAGATCCCGACGCAGAACTGCGTGCTGAGCCACATCACCACCCAGATGGAGGCCCTGAAGCGCGGTGCCCCGGTCGGGCTGCTGTTCCAGTCGATCGCGGGCTCCCAGAAGGCCAACGAGAGCTTCGGGATCGACGTCGACCTCCTCGACGAGGCCTACGAGCTCGGCAAGCGCTACACCAACGCGACCGGCCCGAACTTCATGTACTTCGAGACCGGGCAGGGCACCGCGCTGTCGGCCGACGCCCACGAGGACACCGACCAGCTCGTCATGGAGGCACGCAACTACGGGCTCGCCAAGCGCTACTCCCCCTACCAGGTCAACACGGTGGTGGGGTTCATCGGCCCGGAGTACCTCTACGACTCGGTCCAGATCACCCGGGCCGGGCTCGAGGACCACTTCATGGGCAAGCTGACCGGCCTGTCGATGGGCTGCGACGCGTGCTACACGAACCACGCCCGCGCGACGCAGAACGACATCGAGAACCTCGCCGTCCTGCTGGCCGCCGCCGGCTGCAACTACTTCATGGGGGTGCCGATGGGCGACGACGCGATGCTCAGCTACCAGTGCACGAGCTACCACGACGCGCCGAGCCTGCGCCAGGCGCTGGACCTGCGTCCGATCCCGGAGTTCGAGGCCTGGATGGAGGGCATCGGGCTGATGGCCGACGGGAAGCTGACAGCCAAGGCCGGCGACGCCTCGTTCTTCCTGCAGCGGTAAGGGGAGCCCATGTCCACGCCCGATCTCGACACGATCATCGCCGCCGTGCTCGAGGAACTGCGTGCCCCGGCCGCCACGCCCGCGCCGGCACCGGCCACCTCGACGCCGGCCACCTCGACGCCGGCCACCTCGACGCCTGTGCCGGCGCCCACCACCTCGACGCCTGATCCGGCAGGCGCGACGGCACCAGGCTCCGCCGCCCGATCCCGCCCCGCCGCCGGCCCCACCGCTACCGCCGGTGTGGCCGCCCCGCCGAGCACCCACGCCGAGGCCACCGGCCGCTACACCGGCGAGCACGGCATCGATCTCGACGACCCGACCGAGGAAGCCGCGCGCCACGCGCTGTACGTGGAGGACCCCTACGACCCGGAGGGGCTCGCCAACCTCGCCGCGACGACCAGCGCGCGGCTCGGCGTCGGGCGCGCCGGGCCCCGCCCGCGCACCCGCTCGCTGCTGCTGTTCCAGGCCGACCACGGGGCGACCCAGGACGCGATCCACGGGACCGTCGACCCGGCGGTGCTCGAGCGCTTCGACCTGTTCACGGTGACCACCCGCGTCGCGGACCGGGAGGAGTACCTGCTGCGGCCGGACCTAGGACGACGGCTCTCCGACCAGGCCCGGGCGGTGCTCGAGGAACGCTGCGTCAAGGGGGCACAGGTCCAGCTCGTCGTGGCCGACGGACTGTCCGCTGCGGCGATCGACAACAACCTGGCGCGCATCCTGCCGGTGATCCAACAGGGCCTGTCCGCCGCCGGCATCTCGATGGGAACCCCCTTCTTCGTCGAGAACGCCCGGGTCGGCCTGATGAACGACATCAACGACATCGTCGACGCCGAGGTGGTGATCCTGCTCATCGGCGAGCGCCCGGGGCTCGGGATCGCCGATGCGCTCAGCGCCTACATGGGCTACCGCCCCACCGCTGGCAAGACCGACGCGGATCGGGACCTGATCTGCATGATCACCGAGCACGGCGGCACCAACCCGCTGGAGGCAGGCGCCTACGTGGTCGAGTTCGCCAAGCGCATGCTGGCCCACCAGGCCAGCGGCGTGGAGCTGCGCCGCCGTACCGCCGCCGACGACGCCTGAGGCGGACCGAGGAGGACGAGCATGGCCATCCTGGACCCGATCAAGCCGACGATCCTGTCGGCGCGGGCGATCCCGAACGTCCACCGCGACCTCGCGGCCAAGCTCGGGCTCAGCGCGGACCAGCGCAGCGTCGGGATCGTGACCTGCGACATCGACGACTCGCTCTACGTCGCGCTGGACGAGGCCACGAAGGCCGCGGCGGTGGACGTCGTCTACGCCCACAGCTTCTACGCCGGTTCCGGCCACGCCTCGGGACCGCTGTCGGGCGAGATCATCGGCATCCTCGCCGGCCCCGACCCGGCGGAGGTGCGCGCCGGGCTCCAGGCCGCCATCGACCACGCGGAGCAGGTGGCCTGGTTCCACGCGGCGGACGAGACCGGGGACCTCGCCTTCTTCGCCCACACGATCTCGCGCACCGGCCGGTACCTGTCGGCGGAGGCCGAGGTCCCCGAGGGCGCGCCCCTCGCCTACCTCATCGCCCCGCCGATCGAGGCCACCGTCGGGTTGGACGCGGCGCTCAAGGCCGCCGAGGTGGAGCTGAAGGTCTGGTTCGAGCCGCCCTCGGAGACCAACTTCTCCGGCGGCCTGCTGACCGGCACCCAGGCCGCCTGCCGGGCCGCGTGCCAGGCCTTCCAGGACGCCGTCCTCGACGTCGCGCAGGCCCCACACAAGTACTGACC
>JBKHDS010000195.1:0-4984 GCA_046541215.1 Nitriliruptoraceae bacterium | reverse complement strand
GATCACCGCGTCCACCGGACGCCCTGGGGACCGACCGACGTAGGCTCCGCCGGCGACGGGCGAGGGCGCCAACCCCGCCCCTCGTCACGAGACGGGATCGACGGCAGCGGACCCGGAGGGACGGAGTGGATCCTCAGCGCGGCGATGATGTCCTGCCGGCTCCCCGCGAGGTCCCACCACCGGAGTCCTTCGGGCGCGGCAGCTGGCCACGGATCGCCGTGGACGACCTCGGTCCCCTCGGCACGCGCGCGGAGGACTTCCCGGTCTGGGCCGCACGACAGTACTCGCAGCTCATCGCCCCGATCCACCACATCCTCTCCGGCGTCCCGCGGGCCGCGGTCGCCGAGCGCACCAGCCTGAGCCGCAACGCCGTGCAGTCCGCTCTGGATGGTGCCGGGTGGCCGCAGCTGCAGACCATCCTCCGGCTCGGCTCCGTGGCGGATGCCGAGGTCGTCTCCTACAGCGGACGGGAGCTCGTCGATCGTGGGATGCCGTTGCCTGCGGACGAGCAGGCGCTCCTGCGCGCCTTCCGGCAGCTCGGCGCCGAAGCCCAGTGGCAGATGCACCGCCTCATGCGCGAGCAGCTCGCGCCTCGCCACGGGTCGCCCACGGCGATGGCCGGGCTCGCGGGCAGCGGCCTCGGCGACCGCGACTGACGCTACGCCTCCTCGCCGAGGAGCTCACCGCACCGCACCGCCGGTAGATCGACGTCCTCGATGGTCCCGAGCACCGGTTCCTCGGCCGCAGCTGCGACCATCTCGAGGGTGAAGCGGGCGACCAGACCGTCCTCGTTGGCGAGCTCCAGATCGCTTCCCTGCAGGCGAAGGAGCCGCTCCACGAGGGGAAGGCCGAGTCCGATCCCCGACGTGTCGCGACGGAGATGGTCACCGCCCCGGTAGAAGGGCTCCGTGACGAACGCGAGATCCCGCTGCGGGATGCCAGGACCGCTGTCCGCGATGCGCACCTGGACGCGCCCGTCGGGCTGAAGGCCGGCGCTGACGACCACCCGGGTCCCGTCGGGCGTGTGCTTCGCCGCGTTGAGGAGGAGGTTCTCCAGCACGTGGACGAGGAGATCCGGGTCGGCGTGGACGTGGAGGGTGTCCGGGATGTCCACGCGCACGTCCAGCCCCTCCAGGAGCTCCCCCAGACGCCGGACGGTGATCTCGCAGTGCTCACGCAGCGGCAGCGGACGCGGTCGTACCTCCAGGTCCGCACCGCCCGCGGCCGAGTTGCACAGCAGCGAGCTCAGGATCCCCTCGAGCCGCTCCGCGTTGCTCATCAGCCTCACGAGCAGGTCACGCCGGGTCGCCGTCGTCAGCCCGTCCCAGCGGGAGGTGAGGAGCTCGAGCACGCCTTCGAGCACCGTCAGCGGGGTACGCAGCTCGTGCGAGACGGTCGCGACGGCGTCCTGGGACTGGCGGTTGGCCTCCTCGAGCTTCCTCACCGTGGCCTCCTGCCACTCGAGATCCTCGAGCTGGCAGACCAGGGAGCCGAAGGTCCCCAGCGTCCGAGCGGCGACGACCCCGGGGAGAGCGGGCAGCCAAGGCCCCCAGGTGCCCGCAGCGACGATCCCGGCCTCGTGGCCGTCATCGGATCCGAAGCGGACGAGCAGCACGGCCGACAGGCGCCGCTGCGAGGACGGAGGATCCTGCGGGGACGTCACGGCTCCGAGCGCTTGGAGCACCTGGTCAGGACGCACGTCCACGAGCAAACGGGACGGCGTGGCCGCCCACGCGCTCGGTGATCCGCCGGCGAACCGGATCGGGTGCGCGGGGAGCTCCCGCGCGAGCTCGTGGCTCGCGTAGACCAGATCGACGTCCGTCCCGTGGCGCCGACGGAGCACCGCGGCGACGTCGAGACCGAGCCCGTGGAGCGCCCGCTCCAGGAGGGACTCCGCATCGGCGCGTTGCGTGGTGGCTCCCGCTTTCAGCGCGGCCAGGAGCTCAGCCTGGACCTGCGTCGCGGCGGCGGCCGCCGCCGCGTGCTCCGCTCGTCGATCGAGCTCGGTGCGAAGCAGCAGGAGCAGGAGCAGGAGCCCGACCAGCAGCGCCAGGTAGGACATCAGGGCCCCTGGACCCGGACCTTCCGTAGCCTGAACCACCACGATGGCCCCGGCCACGACGAGCATCCCGAGCGGCAGCCGCCACCTCGGCGGGGTCAGGTAGACGTTCGAGACGAGCGCCGCGAGGAAGATCAGCTGCCCGTGCGCGACCGGTACCTCGACGGCGACGAGGAGGTAGACCACCAGCAGGACGACGCCGACGATCCCGCTGAGGACCCGCCAGGCCTGCTCGACAGGCGGTGTCGGCGCGGACCGGCGGGTCAGGACGACCGCGGGGGCGGCGAGCACGGTCCCGCCGAGCAGGAGCAGCACGAGGATGTGAAGGGAGCGAGGTGCTCCGATGGTCACCGGCAGGAGGACGGCGAGGACCAGAGGCAACGTGCTCGAGACCACCGCCGCGCTGCGCGGTCCCATGGATGACGAGGCGGTCATCGGTGCTCCTCCTGCTCGGATGTGGCGAGGTCCAGGTGCACGCCACCTTCGCTGACCTCCGCAGCGCCGGCAGCGACCAGCAGTCGGTCCACCATGATCCGGTGCGGGTTCCCACGAGCGGTGCCGTTGGTCCCCGGACCGCCGTCCAGTACACGGATCACCGCCTGGTCACCGAGCCGGGTCGCCGCCAGACGGCCGGGGTGGCGCGCACCGTCCGGAGCCAGCCACAGGACCAGCGCGCGAGCCAGCGAACGGGGGCTGGCGACGAGCCTGCTCCCCCGCAGCGCCGGATCGATCCGTAGGTCGACACCTCGCTGCGCGAGCTCGTCGGCGAGGTCCGCGATGGCGGGGCGTCGACGTGATCGGGAGCCCCGGTCGGGCTCGCGTGCGACATCGGCCATGAGCAGGAGCGCCTCGACGGCGGCCCGGAGCTGGTTGGTCTCGCCCTGGAGCTGCGTCAAGGCGGTGCTCGCCACCGGTCCCTCACGGGCCTCGAGCAGTTCGCCGGCGCGGGCGCGCACGCCTGCGGCACGTGGTGAGAGCTCGGCGGAGACCGAGTCCAGGAACGCCGACCGTGTCCGTTCCAGGTGCTCCGTGGCGAGCAGGTGCGCATGCTCGAGCTCAAGCGCCTCCTCGCCCTGCCAGCGCGTGCCGAGGTAGCCGGCGAGGGTCCGTGCCCACCGCACCGCCTCGAGCCGTAGCGCTTGGTCACCCGGGGCGAGCCCGCACAGCACGCCGCGCGGACGGACCGATCCCGGGATGGGAACCAGGAGCACCTGGCGGGTGGCAGCCTCCGGTGGCGAACCGGGTCCGCCGGCAGATGGGATGGTCGCCGTGGTGCGTTCGCCGGCGGCCAGGGTCACCTCCACGAGGTGACGGAAGCGCTCCTGCTCCCAGATCGCCGGACGCGCCTCGCCTCCGAAGGGCTGCAGGTGACCGCCGACCTGGCGGACGATGAGCACCTCGTCGAACCCCACCTGCGCCAGAGCTCTGGTGATCCCATCACTGACCGTGCCGGCGTCCCCCGACAGATCGGAGATGGCTGACAGGAGGGCGACCGACTGACGGTGGCGTTCCTGCTCGTGTCGGTGCATCGCGATGCCGTGCTCGTACTGCCGTTCCAGCAGCAGCACGAGCACGATCAGCGAGAGCAGCGCGAGCACCAGCACGAGGAGGTCGGCGCCGGCGGTGCCACTCGACCACCAGGCCGCGGAGGTGGCGAACAGGACGGCGCCGATCGCGGCGACCCGACGTCGGTCGGTGCCCATCAGGGTGGCTGCGGCCAGCAGCACGACCGTGAGCATCACGAGGAACCACGGCTCCGCACGGTCGTCCGCGAGCAGGTACAGGCTCGCACCCTGCACCAGCACCAGGACCGACGCCAGGTCGGCGCGGTAGGGGCCGCCATGACGGCGGGTCCGGCCCACCAGCGCGATCCCCGCGACACACGCGGCGAGCACCCACACGGGCGCATCGATCACGTCGAGGTGCGGCAGGAACGGCACGGCTGCCATCAGCAAGGTCACCGACAGCAGGAGCACCGCACGCTCGTGGACGGTCTCCCGGCGGTACGACCTCGGCCGGTCGCGACGGTCCGATCCCATCACCCGCGTGTCTGGTCGCCGGTGTGGGCGGGAAGGAGCCGGCGCGAGCTCGTCGGATCGACCCGCACCGAGCTCTCCCAGGCGCGCAGGTGCATCTCGGAGACGCGAGCGCTGCTCTCCTCCACGATCCGAACGGCGTCCGCGTCGTCCGTGGCTCCGGGGTCCAGGTCCGCCACCGCCCCCTGGAGCTCCAGCAGATGCTGCCCCAGGGCAGCCAGCGCCTGGATCGCCTCCTCAGCGTGCCCGGACCCGCGGTGTTCCTGCGATGCTCGTTCCACGACGTTGCCTCCTCGGTACCGGTCGTTGCTGCGCGGACGGGTGTGCAAGGACCCGACCGCGCAGCCGGGTTCCCTACGCGCTCGGCGTCGTTGCCATCGGTGCCTCCAGGACGCGTTCCCCGGCTCCGCGGCCGGGTGTTGACCCGCCGGGGACCGACCCGCCGACCTCGGACGCGCCCGCGCCGGTGCCTCCCCGGACGACCGCCTGGAGCTGCGCTGCGACCGCCTGGAGCTCCTCGGCGGCGGTCCGCGTGCTCGCGGCACCCTGCGAGGTCTCCGAAGCCGCCACCGCGACCGAGGAGATGTTCTCGGCGATCTGGGTCGCTCCCTGCGCCGCCTCCTGCATGTTGCGACTGATCTCGTTGGTGGTGGCCGTCTGCTCCTCCACCGCGGAGGCGATGGTGTTCTGCATGTTGGCGATCCGGTCCACGATCTCGACGATCCCCTGGACGGAGCTGACCGCTCCGTCGGTGCCGTTCTGGATCGTGGTGATCTTGCGGGAGATCTCCTCCGTCGCCGTTGCCGTCTGGGTCGCGAGCTCCTTGACCTCGTTGGCGACCACCGCGAAGCCCTTGCCGGCCTCGCCCGCCCGCGCCGCCTCGATCGTC
>JBKHDS010000194.1:0-5025 GCA_046541215.1 Nitriliruptoraceae bacterium | reverse complement strand
GGCGCCGCGCACCGTAGACGCTGTCGCGGTGGGCATCGCAGCGAACGGGGGGACGGCGAACCGGCCGGACCTGCTGTTGGGTGCGCGGTGGCGGCCGACACGTCATGCTGGGGACCGCACCCGGCCTGCCGGCACCACCACCGCGGCCCGCCGCGCCGACCGCGGCCCGCCGCACCCCGATCCGACCGGCCCGACCGCCGACGTCGAGGACCCATGGACGCCACCATCCTGCTGATCGAGGACGACGCCTCGATCCGTGAGTTGACGGCGCGCGGGCTGACCGCAGCCGGCTTCACCGTGGTCACCGAGGCAGCCGGCGATCAGGGCCTGGCGCGCTTCCGACACCAGCCGCCCGACGCCGTCGTGCTGGACATCATGCTGCCGGGGCTCGACGGGCTGGAGGTGTGCAAGGCCATCCGCGCCGAGACCACGGTCCCGGTGGTCATGCTCACCGCCCGCTCGGACACGATCGACGTGGTCGTCGGGCTCGAGTCCGGTGCCGATGACTACGTGACGAAGCCCTTCGAGATGGCGGAGCTCGTCGCACGGGTCCGGGCCTCCCTGCGGCGGGCGAGCGCGTCAGCCGCGCGCGGTGACCAGCTCGCGATCGGCCCGGTGCACCTCGACGTCAGCGCCCACACCGTCGAACGGGACGGGGTGCCGCTCGCGCTCACCCCGACCGAGTTCCGGCTGCTCGCGGAGCTCGCACGCCACCCGGGCCAGGTGCTCAGCCGCGAGCAGTTGCTGGAGCAGGTGTGGGGGTACGACTACCTCGGCGACTCCCGGCTGGTGGACGCGACCATCCAGCGGCTACGTGCGAAGGTCGAGCCGGACCCCTCGAACCCGTGCATCGTCGAGACCGTCCGGGGTGTCGGCTACCGGGCGGCACGCCGGTGACGGAGGAGACCGGCACCCCGGAGCCGGCGCGCGGTAGCCCTGGCCGCCGGGTCCGTGCCCGCCTGATCGTGATCATCATCGCGCTGGTCGCCGGCACCTCGCTCGTGCTCTCCACCCTGGCCTACGTCGCGATCGCCCGCTCGCTGCGTGCCGAGGTCCGCGACCAGGCCCTCGACGAGGCCCGGTTCACCGTCCAGGTCCTGGCCGGGGAGCGGCTCACGCCGCCCGTCGCATCGGGCGACATCGAAGCCTCCGGGCTCGCCGACGACCTGGAACGCCGCGGCTTGACCGCCTACATCGAGCTCGAGGAGGGTGAGGACTTCGTGACCGGGCTCGAGGCGGTCGCGATCCCCGAGGTCGTCTCCGACGAGCTGCGCACGCTGGTGGCGGCGGGCAACCTCGCCGCCGAACGCGTCCGGATCGACGGAGCGCCCGCCCTCGTAGCGGCTGGACGCACCGCCGCCGGACCGGTGATCTACCTGCGTACCGACACGGCCGGCACCGAGGCGGCGCTCCAGCGCATCGCCGTCATCCTGCTCGGCGCCTCCGGGGTCCTGGTGCTGCTCGGGGCCGCCGGGGCGTGGCGCGCGGCTCGGCTGGCCGGGTCGCTCGCGGACACCGTCGCGGCGCTGGAGGCGGCCCGCGGTCGGGAGCGGCGCTTCGTCGCGGACGTCTCCCACGAGCTGCGGACCCCGGTGACCGCGCTGGTCGGTGAGGCGGACGCGCTGGGCGCCGCCGCGGCCCACCTCCCGGCGGATCAGCAGCGGCTGGTCGAGCTGCTCGAGCGTGACGTCCACCGGCTGCGCACGCTGGTCGAGGAGCTGCTCGAGCTGTCCCGCTTGGACGCCAGCGATGCCGACGCCACGGGCGTCCACGCCGACCACGACGGCTGGGATGTCGAGGTCGGGCGCCTGTTGCGCGCGCTGGTGGATAGACGGCTGCCTGCCGCTGAGGTGCAGTGCCCCGCCGGATTGACCGTCCGCACCGACCGGCGCAGACTGGAGCGGATCCTGGCGAACCTGCTCGACAACGCCCGCGAGCACGCCGACGCCCGGTCGGTGTCGGTGCGCGCGACGCTCGAGGCGGGCATCCTCGCGATCGAGGTCGCCGACCGTGGTCCCGGGGTGGATCCCGCCGACCTCGAACGCATCTTCGAGCGCTTCTCCAAGGTGGACGCCTCGCGCGGCTCCGGCGGGAGCGGGCTCGGCCTCGCCATCGCGCGTGAGCACGCGCGCGTCCTGGGCGCCGAGGTGGTGGCCCGCAACCGCCGCGGGGGCGGGCTCGCCGTCACGGTGCACCTGCCCGTCGAGGTTGTGACGCAACCGTGACGCGGCGCTGACCGCGCACGGACACACGGGGCGCATGCTGCAAGCTCACGCTCCCCCCACAGGAGGCCCGAGATGACCCGTATCCGCCTACCCGGCGTCCTCGCCATCGTCCTCGCCCTGCTGCTCGCGGCGTGCGGTGGCAACGTGACCGACGGCGGTCCGCTCGCCGAGATCGACGAGGAGCCGTCGGAGACCGACGACGCGCCGGACGACGCCGAGCCCGGCGACGGGACGGACGTCAGCTCCGACGCCGACGAGCCAGCCGCGGACGGCTCCGACGACGGCGAGGACCGCGAGGACGGTGACGATGCCGCAACGCCCGAGGAGACCACCCCGGTGCGGCTGTACTTCCTCGCCCCCGGCGGGGATACCCCGGCCCGAGCCGGCCCCTTCCTCGTCTCGGTCGAGCGGGAGGTCGAGGCGACCGAACAGATCGCCCACGCCGCCGTCCGCGCCCTCATCGACGGCCCGACCGACGAGGAGGAGTCACTCGTCGCGGAGGTGTCCAGCTCCGTGCCAGCCGAGACGCTGTTGCTCGGGGTCACCATCGAGGACGCGGTCGCGACGGTGGACCTGTCGCGGGAGTTCGAGTCCGGTGGCGGCTCACTGTCGATGTTCGCCCGCCTGGCCCAGGTTGTCTACACGCTGACGCAGTTCCCCACCGTCGACGAGGTCCGGTTCGCGCTCGAAGGCGACCCCGTGACGGTGTTCTCCGGCGAGGGCATCGTGCTCGACGAACCGGTCGCGCGTGACGACTACCACGACCTCCTGCCCACCGTGTTCATCGACACACCGGCTGCGGGTGCCGAGGTGGAGTTGCCCCTGAACCTGACCGGCAAGGCGGCGGTGTTCGAGGCGACCTTCCAGTACCGCGTGACCAGCGAGGATGGGACGGTGCTCGCCGAGGACTTCGCGATGAGCGACTCCGGCATCGGCTGGGGCGACATCGACGTCGCGATCGACCTCGAGGTCGAGGAACCGACCGAGGCGGTGCTCACGGTGTGGGAGTTCTCCGCACAGGACGGATCGATCCAGGCCGAGCGCGACACCCCGCTCACGCTCCTGCCGTAAGCGCACCCGCTCCCCGGGCCGCCGGCACGACCCGCACGTCGCGGTCGGCGCGCCCGGGTCGGCGTGTCGACGGCACGTCGGTTGCGGAGACCGTGCGGTGGGTCGGCATCCGGGTCGTGCCGATCGTCACCGCGCTGGTCGTCGCGCGCGGTGCAGCAGCCAGACCGCGACGAGCACGTACCAGGCGTCGGCCACGGTGTTGAAGACGCGCTGGACGAGCCCGGGAGCGCCCGGGAGGAGACCGAGGACGTGGAAGGCGAACAGCACAGCGGCGCTCCCGCCGAGCAGGACCGACCACCGAGCGAGCGCCGGCTCCTGTTCCCGTATCCGCCACGCGAACGCGAGCGGGGCGAGCACCAGCGCCGTGTACCCGCCGCCGGCGGTGATGGTGTGCCACAGGTCGAACGTCGAGGTGGTGGCGCCCGGACAGCCCGGGGTGCAGGGGGCGGCGACGACGCCGAGGGTCCCGAGTCCGGCGACGACGACGAGCACCGGTCCCAGCAGACCCTCCCCCGGGAGCGCTCGGTGCAGGGCGGGCGCGAGCGCGAGGAAGGCCACGCCGGAGAGCACCAGGCCGACGACCAACGGGCCTCGCGTTGCCCACGGTGCGCCCAGCTCGAACAGCTCGCTGATGGCCTGCGAGGACGGGTCGTAGCCCGGTCGGAGCCAGCCACCGAGCAGCCATGCCAGGATGTAGGTCGCGACCGCCACCAACCCCAAGCGCAAGGTCCTCTCGATCCACCTCGGAAGCGCGTGTGGCGCCACGGCGCCCGTGGCCTGCGCGTGCCTCGCCGGCGGCTCGGTCGGCAGGGGGTCGCTTGGCACGGTGGCCCCGGTCAGGTGCCGGCCCGGACGGTCCGGTACTCGCGCACCGGAACGTCGAGCGCGGCATCGATGACCAGATCCGCCACGGTGCCGCGGAAGCCGCCGACCGACCACCGCGCCTCCCAGGTGGAGCGGACAGCCACCTGGCCTTGCGGATCGCTCCAGCGGTAGACGTGGGTGATGTGCTGGGAGGGGTCGGCGTCGTGTGCGCCGCCGGTCCTCCCGTCGGTGACGGTCTCGATGGCGCCATCTCCCCAGTCAACGGTGAACGCCCTCGGGCGCAGGTCCACCTGCAGCGTGCCCCACCCCGGGAGCGCTTCCTGCACGTCGAACCCCTCCTGACCGTTGATCGTGAGGTACGCGGGCAGGCCGGTGA
Source organism: Nitriliruptoraceae bacterium (assembly GCA_046541215.1). GTDB lineage: Bacteria > Actinomycetota > Nitriliruptoria > Nitriliruptorales > Nitriliruptoraceae > T1Sed10-7. The sequence goes on along the minus strand of JBKHDS010000194.1, from coordinate 528 downwards.
GAGCGAACCCCGGATCGACGTTCAGGAGCGGCTCGGGCAGGGGGATACGACGGACGAAGTCGATCGCGGCAGCGGTCGGTGAGGGCTGGACGAGGTCGGGGTCGCACATCGCGTCGCTCGGATCGCTGATGCGCGGGTCGTTCGTCATCTCGATCGTCCGTAGGTCCCACTGGATGGCCACGGTCGAGTTCGGTGGCACCTCGGGGCGGTAGACGAGGTCGACGCACGCCTCGCCGGTGTCATCCCGACTCCCCCACATCGGCTCGTACGACCCCGGCGGCGGGGGCTCCACCGACCCGCCCACACCACTGGCCACTGGCCGGCGTTCGGTCCGACTTGAGCCTTCTTCCACCTCTGAATCCCCCTCTACAACGAGTACCGATCCGAGCGCACCCGCCTGGGCACGCTGATCGGCTAGCGCAGGACTCACCCCGCTAGCGAGCAGGAGTAGGAAGACTCCAAAGAGCGCCGCTGCTACTCGTCGCATTCGAAGGACTCCAGAGAGGTGTCGTCTACGAGCGGGATGGA
>JBKHDS010000193.1:0-5030 GCA_046541215.1 Nitriliruptoraceae bacterium | reverse complement strand
CGCTGGCGGTTGCTGGTGGCGTGGACGGGTTCAGGGTGACGACGTACTCGCGCGGTTCGCTGAGCGACTGGAGCCGGTTCATGTGGTAGCTGAGCGAGACCCGTTCGGTGGGCCGGGTGCAGTCGTCCAGCAGGTAGTTCCAGGAGGCCCAGGCCGCCCGTCGGCGCGGCAGCAGTGACGCGTCGGTGTGCAGCCAGGTGTCGTTCACGCTGTACTCCCAAGCGGACAGCAGCTCCTTCTCGCGCGCGCTGGGCGCGGCCAGCAGCGCGAGCGCCTCGTCGGCGTGGGTCGCCAGGACCACCGCATCGGCGCGGTGGCGGCGACCATCGCCCAGCAGCAGGTCGACGCCTGAGCGATCGCGGTGCACGGCGGTGACCGGGGTGCCGAGGTGGAGCCGGTCGCGGTAGGGAGCGGTGAGGGGCGCGAGGTAGGAGGAGGTTCCGCCGACCACGGTACGCCAGGCGTGGTGGGTGGTGACCCCGAGCAGCCCGTGGTTGGCGAAGAAGCGCAGCAGGGTCGCGAGCGGGAACCCCTCGATAGCCCCGGTACCGGAGGACCAGATCGCGGCGGCCATCGGCAGCAGGAAGTGGTGACGGAAGCCGTGCCCGAAGCCGGCGACCTCAAGGAACCGCCCGATCGTGAGCGTCGTCGTCCGAGGGTCCTCGACCAGTCGGGTGCCGAGCCGGTTGAACCGGGCGATGTCGCCCAGCATGCGCAGATAGGCGGGGCTCGAGAGGTTGCCGGGCTGGGCGACGATGCCCTTCGCGCTGCCCGCGTACTCAAGATCGCACCGCTCGCAGCGCAGGGACCAGGACATGTCCGAGGCCTGCGTCGCGACCCCGAGCTCGTCGAACAGGCGTACCAGCAGCGGGTAGGTGGCCTCGTTGTACACGATGAAGCCGGTGTCGACGGGCACCGTGGTCCCGTCGCCTCGGGCAGCGGCGACGGTGTGGGTGTGGCCACCCGGCCGGGTCTCGCGTTCGAACACGTCGACCTCGTGGTGACGGGACAGCAGCCACGCCGCCGCCGCACCAGCGATACCGGTCCCCACCACCGCGATGCGCACGGGCGTCCTCCAGCCGTCGACGGCTGCCCAGGGTAGGCCGGACGCACCGGTGCCCTGGGCGCCGCGGCCACCCCCCGTCGGGCCGCGATGCTCAGGGCACCTGGGGTGGAGTCTGCCCGGCGGGTGCGACGACCGGAACCGTGAGACCACCGCTCTTGGAATGGTGGTGCTAGCACCACCAAGGGTGGCATCCGAGGCCGTCTACGCTCCTCAGGCAGCGAGCGGAGGGGCGCTGGTGGCGACGGAGCGGATCACGTTGCTGATCGCCGAGGACGACTACCTGGTCCGGGAGGGCGCTCGCGCGGTCGTCACGGCGGACCCGCGCATCGAGGTGCTCGGAACCGCCGGTGACCCCGAGCAGCTCCTCGACCTGCTCCACGCCGAGGAGCCCGACGTCGTGCTGCTCGACATCCGCATGCCCCCGACCTACTCCACCGAGGGCATCGAGGTCGCGCAGCACGTCCGTGCCCAGCACCCGGGCATCGGCATCGTGATGCTCTCGCAGCACGACGACCCGGAGTACGCCCTCGAGCTGCTCAAGGACGGGTCACGTGGCCTGGCCTACCTCCTCAAGGAGCGCCTCGGTGACGCGGACCGGCTCGTGCAGGCGATCGACGAGGTCCGCAACGGCGGGTCCGTGCTCGATCCCCGTATCGTGGAGGCGCTGCTCGAGGCGCAGCGCCGCCGGACCGCGTCGCGTCTGAAGGGACTGACCCCGAGGGAACTCGAGGTGCTGGCGTTGATGGCCTCAGGCCGGGGGAACGCGGCGATCGCGCGCGAGCTGACCATCACGGAGCGCTCGGTCGAGAAGCACTCCAACGCCATCTTCCGCAAGCTCGACCTCGCCGAGGAGACCGATCTCAACCGGCGGGTAGCGGCGGTCCTCTTCTTCCTCCAACGCAGCCACGGCTGAGCGGGGCCCGTGGAGCGGGAAGGCCGCCTCCACCCGCGTGCCGCGGCCCGGGGTCGACCGCACCCGCAGCGTCCCGCCGAGTGCCTGGACCCGGTCGGACATGTGGACGAGACCGCCGCGGTGCCCCAGCTCATCCACCAGGAACCCGCGCCCGTCGTCGAAGACGTGGACCGTCAGGACGGCGTCGCTGGCGTCGATCCCGATCTCCATCCGGCTCGCATCGGCGTGTTTGACGGTGTTGAGCACCGCCTCGGAGAGCAGGAAGTAGGCGTTGACCTCGATCTCCGGGTCCAGCCGCGGCAGCGGATCGGGCTCGAGCTGCACGTCGACGGGGATCGGGAGGCGTGCCGTGAGGCTGAACAGCGCGGCCCCGAGGCCGCGGTCGCTGAGGATCGCGGGGAACAGTTGCTGGCCGGTGCTGCGGAGCTGGTCGAGCACCCGGTCGATCGACGCCGCGAACCCCTCGGAGAGCTCCTCGAGGCGGCTCGGGTCCTGCTCCAGCTCCCGCCGCGCGGCGGCGACCTGCATGCGCAGCATCACGAGCTGCTGCTGGATCCCGTCGTGGAGGTCACGGGCGACCCGTTGACGGGCCCGGTCCTGGGCACCGACCATCCGCCGCGTGGCGTCCTGGAGCGCCTCGGCCTGGCGACCGATGACCTCGAGCTGCGCCGCGAGCCCGCGCCGCATGCGCTCGAGCGCATCGGCGAGCCGACCGATCTCGTCGCGTCGCTCGGTCTGGAAGGTCCGGTCGAGGTCGCCCGCTGCGATCGCCGTCGCGGTGCCGGTCAACGCCTCGAGCGGCCGCGCCAACGGGCGGGACAGGGCGTAGGCGAGCGCCCCACCCACGACGAACAGCGCGAGCAGCGCGAGCAGGCTGGTGCGGATCAGCGTGCCCGCGAGCCCAGCCAGCGGATCGTCGCTGATGAGCGCGATCGCGGCCGGGGTGTCCCACGCGCGATCGGCACCGACCGGGACGTAGCGCACGAGCCGTCCGTCCTCGAGGATCTGGGCGCCTGCCACGGACCGCCACGCACCGAGCGGCGAGCTGCCGGCGCGCGCCGTCTCGGTCGCGGCGACGACCGCGCCGTCGACCACGAGCTCGACCGCGTCCACCCCCGTCTCGGCGAGGTAGCGCCGGGCGGTGACCTGGTCGAGCAGGAACCCCGTGACCAGCAGGCGTGGCGCGTCGGTGAGCCGGTCCACCGACAGGACGTGGACCAGACCGTACCCCCCGTCGCGCAGCGGCACGACGCGGGGGCTGGAGGTCGCCTGACGGGCGAGCGGGGCGATCTCGCCAGGTTCGGCCGGTGCCAGCGTCCCGCGTGTCGGCAACCCGAGCGAGCGGACCTCCCCGGTGGGGATCTCCACCACCCCCACGAGCTCCAGCCGAGCGTCGGTCGTGGTCACCAGCGACAGCGTCCGCCGAGCGCGACGGTCCGCGTCGTCGGGGCCCGAGCCGGTCAGGAACGCCTGCTGGGAGAGGGTGGCCATGAGCTGGTTCGTCCGCACCGCGTCGGCCGCGAGCCGGGTGGCCAGCACGTCCCCGGTGTCCTGGAACAGCTCGACCGCCTGCTGCCTGAGCTGCTGGCGCACGGCGACGGACTCGATGGCCAGCATGACCGTGGCCGCCACCGTCAGCGCCGCCCCGACGGCGAGCAGCATGCGAGGAAGCAGCCCGTACCGGCTCGCCCACCGCTGCCACAAGCCCCTCATGCGGCGGCTCGCCACCGTTCGGCGACCCGCTGCACCTCGGCCATGGCCTCGCGGGGGGACGACCGCAGGCTCAGCACCGCCTCGAGGCCGTCGCGGAACGCCGTGGCGACCTCCGGGTAGGCGATCAGCGGCATCACCCACGCGTGTTCGAGCTCGGCGATCACCGCCCGGAACTTCGGCGTGTCAGGCAGGTCGGGGTGGGTGTAGGCGTCGCGCCGGGCGGGGAGCCGCCCCTCCGCGGCGACCAGGGCAACCCCCACCTCACGCGACGTCAGGTGCCGCGCCAGCTCGAAGGCGAGCTCCGGGTTGCGCGCATCGACCGGGAGGAACAGCGAGGAGCCGCCGAGCACGGTCCGCGGCTGATCCGGGTCGAGCTGCGGGAGCGGCAGCACGAGCACCTCGACGGCCGGGTCGGTGGCCGACGAGGCGGCCCGACCCGTGCCCGGCAGATCCCAGGAGCCGGAGGCCAGCAGCGCCGCTCGGCCATCCGCGAAGGATCCGACCGCCGAGGTGGCGAGATCCGGCGCCAGTGGCGGGGGTGCGGCGCCGGAGGTCACCAGCGCGACGAGCTGTTCGAGGGCGGCGATCGTGCCGGGGTGCTGGAAGGTGAACGTCGGCAGCCCCGCCTCGTCGAGCGCCGCCGTCCCGTCGGGGGCCAGCTCGAGGACCTGGCCGCCGCGCGCCAGGATCCAGCCGTAGGCGGACCAGCTGCTGGCGGTGACCACGAGCGCGTGGTCGGTCGAGGGCAGGTCAGCCAACGCCGGCGCCGCCGTCGCGAAGCCGTCCAGCGTCCGCAGCTCGGCCGGTGCCAGGCCCGCCTCGCGGAGCCGGTCGCCGTTCGCGAGCAGGACGAGCGCGTTCACGTCCAGTGGGAGGCCGTAGCGTCGGCTGTCCCAGGTGACGTCCACCACCGCCCCGGGCAGCAGCTGCTCGGGTGCGATGCCGGCGGCGTCCCACCGCTCGTCGACGGGCGCCGCGAGCCCGGCCGCGGCTGCGGCGAAGGCGTGCCAGTGCGCGAGGTCGTAGGGCTCCCCGAGCTCGGCGGCCGCCGTGACGGCCTCGGGAACCTGGGAGAAGGGGACGCCGTCGACCTGCACGCGCGTCCCGGGCCACTGCTGCTCGAAGCTCTCGATGGCCTCGGTGATGACCGGGGCGCCGGCCCAGTCGTCGGCGAGCACGACCCGCAGGGTGGTCGCGCCGGGCTCCTGAGCGCCCGCGGCACACCCCGTCAGCAGCGCGCAGGCGAGCACGGCCGCGCCGCTCGCACCTCGCACGCTACTCCCCCCGGCCGCTACACGGACCCACGCCGTCAGACGGCCTCGATCCGAAGCGTAGGCC
>JBKHDS010000192.1:0-5063 GCA_046541215.1 Nitriliruptoraceae bacterium | reverse complement strand
CGGCCGCGGCCAGGTCAGGGGCGGCCCGTCCAGCACGCCGCGGGCACGGATGGTGCGGGACGGGGTGGCGTTGCTCGCTCGGTCCATACCCGCAGTCGAGCACGCCCGGGCCTCGCCGACGGATCGGATCCGGCCGCAGGTGTGGACAACGGTCAGCGGCCGGTGGGACTCAGGCGCTCGCGGCGCTCTCGGAGGAGGACGAGCTGCCGCTGCTGCTGGAGGAGCCGCTGTCGGTGGAGGAGCTGCTGTCCGTCGAGGTGCTGGTCGGGCCGCTCGCCGCCCGGCTGCTGGCGGAGGAGTAGTCCTTCACGTGCCAGCCGGAGCCCTTGAAGATGATGCCCGCGGCGCTGAAGACCTTGCGCAGCTGGCCCTTGCAGGCCGGGCACTCGGTCAGCGCCTCGTCGCGGAAGCTCTGCACGACCTCGAGGTGTTCCCCGCAGGTCCGACACGCGTACTCGTAGGTGGGCATGACGTCACTCCAGGTCCTCGGCGACGGTCGCTCGCCATCGCACGGTGCGCACCGGGCGCAGCTGGGGTCCGGCGGGGCCGGTTAGCACTCGCGGTTCGCGAGTGCTGATGATGCCGGACGGGTCGACGGATGGCAACCCGGCTCTCTCAACGCGCGCGATGCACGCCACCTTCCGTGATGACGAGATCGACCCGCTGGTCGTGCGCTTCAGCGGGCACGTGGGGGACGAGCTGGCAGGTGAAGCCGACCCCGATGCGGGTCGTCCCGGGACCCAGGAGCACCAGGAGCCGGTCGTAGTGCCCGCCACCGGCGCCGAGCCGCCCACCGCGCGGATCGAACGCCACCCCGGGGACGACGGCAACATCGACGACGGTCGGATCCACCGGTCGTCCGGCCGGCTCGCGCACCCCTCGGTGCCCGAGCTTCAAGGTCAGCAGGTCGGTGGCGGCCACGAGCTCCAGGTGCGCCTCGCGGACCCGTGGGAACAGGGTCCGCACCCCGCGCTCGTGCAGCACCGGCACCGCAGCGGCCAGGTCCACCTCCTCGCGCAGCGCGGCGTACAGCAGGATCGTCTCCGCCCGGCGCACCTCCGGCAGGGCCAGGAGCCGCTCGACGATGCGCTGGGAGCCGGTGCGCCGCTGGGCGTCGGTCAACGAGCGGCGCGCAGCCCGGGTCGCGGCCCTGAGCGGGGGCTTGGCGTCGGCGTCCATGGCTGTCTCGCGGAGGTTCCCTCACGGACCTGGCGTTCGGACGAGCCTACGCCGACCGGCCCGGGAGGGGGCGTCGCTAGGCTCGGAGCGAGCGAAGGAGCCCCCGTGGTACGCAAGGCCGTCCTGCCCGTCGCGGGTCTGGGGACCCGCTTCCTCCCCGTCACGAAGTCGGTACCGAAGGAACTGCTGCCGGTGGTCGACACCCCGGCGCTGCAGCTGATCGTCGAGGAGTGCGTGCGCTCCGGTCTGGACGACGTCCTGTTCGTCAGCGCCATGGGCAAGGCCGCGATGGAGGACCACTTCGACCGGCGGCTCGACCTCGAACGGGAGCTCGAGGCCAAGGGCAAGGACGAGGAGCTCGCGATGGTGCGGGCGCTCGGCGAGCTCGCGCACGTCCACAGCGTCCGGCAGGGCCAGGCGCTCGGGCTCGGGCACGCGGTGCTCCAGGCCGCCGGCCACGTCGGACCCGACGACAGCTTCGCGGTCCTGCTCGGGGACGACATCCTCGATCCGGAGGGGGACTTCCTGCAGCGCATGGTCGCGGTGCACGAGCGCACCCGTCGTCCGGTCATCGCGCTGATGGAGGTCCCCGCTGACCAGGTCAGCCTGTACGGCATCGCCACGGTCGTACCGGGCGAGCGGCCGGGTGAGCACCTCGTCACGGGGCTCGTCGAGAAGCCCGATCCTGAGGAGGCACCGTCCAACCTCGCCGTGATCGGCCGCTACGTGCTCCCGGGGAGCATCTTCGGGGTGCTGGAGGACCTCCCGCCGGGACGCGGCGGCGAGATCCAGTTGACCGACGCGCTCGAGCAGATGGCCGCCGAGGAGCCCGTCGTCGGCCTCACGCTCGACGAGCCACGCTTCGACACCGGGGACAAGCTCGGCTACCTGCAAGCGAACATCGCCTTCGCGCTGCGGCGGGCGGATCTCGGTCCGGCCCTGCGCTCCTGGCTCGTCGACCTGCTCGAGGCGGGCTCCGGAGGTACCGGCGGGTCCGGCGCGTGAGCGGGTTCGTGGGGCACGGTCGGGGCGAGGTGACCGACCTGAGCGAGCTCATCAGCGTCGAGGAGCACCTCGAGGCGCTGCTGGCCCTGCTGCCCACCCCGGAGCCGATCGAGCTCCGGCTCGCGGACGCCCTGGGGCTGGTCCTGGCCGATCCGGTCGCCAGCGAGGTGACGGTTCCCGCCGTGGCGAACAGCGCCATGGATGGCTACGCGGTGATCGCCCGCGATGTGCGAGCGGCCAGCGTCGAGGACCCGGTACGCCTCGCGGTGGACGGGGAGGTCGTCGCCGGGGTCCAGGAGCTCCCCACGGTCCGGGCGGGGCGGAGCGTGCGCATCATGACCGGTGCCCCGCTGCCCCCCGGCGCGGATGCCGTCGTCCCCGTCGAGGTCACCTCCAAGCTCGGGGTCGACGTCGGGATCCACCGTGCGGTCGAGGTCGGCGCCAACGTCCGCTCACCTGGTGAGGACCTGCAGCCCGGGCAGCCCCTGCTGGCCCGCGGTCGCCGCCTGAGCCCGGCGGACCTGGGGGTGCTCGCCGCCGCGGGGGTGTCACGGGTGCGCTGCATCGCCCCGCCACGGGTGGTGGTCATCTCCTCCGGTGACGAGCTCGTGCCCGCCGACCACGAGCCCCTGCCCGGGCAGGTCCGTGACGTCAACGGCCCCATGCTCGCGGCGATGGTCCGGGCGGCGGGCGCGGTGCCCTTCAGCGCCGGGATCGTGCGGGACGACCGCAAGGCGCTGCGCTACGTCCTGGACACCAGCCTGGGCCACGCCGACCTGATCGTGTGCACCGGGGGGGCGAGCGCCGGTACCCGCGACCTGCTGCCGGAGGTCATCGGCTCGCTCGGTGAGGTCGCTACCGCGAAGGTCGCGATGAAGCCCGGCATGCCCCAGATCCGCGGGCGGATCACCGGTGTGCCGGTGATCGGGCTGCCCGGCAACCCCGTCTCCGCCTTCGTCTCCTTCGAGGTGTTCGTGCGCCCGGTGATCCGGTCCCTGCAGGGCCGCCGCGACGTCCAACGCCCGGTGGTCCAGGCGATCGCCGCGGAGCCGCTGCGCTCCACACCCGGCAAGCGCTCCTTCCTGCGGGTTCGGCTCGCCCGGGACGGTGAGCGCTGGCTGGCGCGGCCGACCGGGCACCAGGGCTCGCACGTCGTCAGCTCGATCGCCCGCGCCGACGGTCTCGCCGTCCTCGATGAGGACGTCCTCGAGGTGGCGGCGGGGGACCCCGTCCGTGTCCACCTCCTCGTCGAGTGAGCCGGTGATGAGCGACCATCCCGCCCCCACCGGCGCTGCGGCTCAAGGCACCGGCTCCGAGCCGTCGGAGCGAGCCAGCGGCGAGGCGGCCCTCACGCACGTCGACGCGGCGGGCCGCGCGCGCATGGTGGACGTGGCGGCCAAGCCCGTGACCGACCGGGTGGCGGTCGCCTCCGCCGTGGTGCGGCTCGCCCCACGAACCGCGGCGTTGCTGCTCGACGGGGCGTTGCCGAAGGGGGACGCCCTGCCGGTCGTCCGCCTGGCGGGTATCCAGGCCGCCAAGCGCACCCCCGAGCTGATCCCGCTGTGCCACCAGGTGGCCCTGACCTCCGTCGACGTCGAGGTGGTGGTGACCCCCGACAGCGGCGAGGCCACCATCACCGCGACGGCGCGGGCGAGGGATCGGACCGGTGTCGAGATGGAGGCGATGACCGCGGTGTCGGTCGCCGCGCTCACCCTCTACGACCTGGTGAAGGCCGTGCAGCGGGATGTGGTCATCTCCGAGGTCCGGCTGCGCGAGAAGCGCGGCGGCCGCAGCGGGGACGTGGTGCTGCCGTGATCGGACGGGCGGTCGAGGGTGCTTCGTTCGCAGGCAGCGCAGCGGTAGGTTCCGGGCGTCCTGAGGGGGCGGGGTTCGCTCGGGGCTCGGAGGGTCGACCGTGCCGGATGGTGGTGCCAGGTGACGGCGGAGCTGCTCGTGCTGCTCGGTCTGGTCTGGGCTGTCCTGTTCCTGCCCGGCGCCGTCCGTGCGCACAACACCTCCCCCCACGTCACGGTCGGAGGGTTCGAGCGCGCGATGAACGTGCTACGAAGCGAGGGGCATCGGCGTGGCGGAGGGAGGCGGCTCATGGTCCCCGATGATCCCGCTCGGATCGTGGCCCGGCCGGTACACGGGGCCGTCGCCACCGAGGATGCGGCCCGCCGGGAGGACCCGGTGATCGCCCGCCGGCGCCTGTGGTTCGTGCGTGCCCTGCTCGCCTGCGTCGCCGCCTTCGCTCTGGCGTTGCTGGTCCAGGGTGCGGCCTGGTTGCTCTTCCTCGGCGCGCTGGTCGCGACCGCGGCGTACACCGTCGCGCTCCGCCGGCTCAAACTGCAGCGCGATCAGGCACGCGAGGTCGTGCGCGAGCTGGACCTACGGGACCAGCCGCTCGCCACGGCCGGCCAGGTCGCGGTCGGTGGAGAGGAGGCCTGGATCGGTTCCGGGTCGGTGCGGTTGCGTCGCTGGGACGGGTGAGGTGACCGAGACGCCGGATCTGGTCACGGCCGTGGCGCCGATCCGTGAGGCACTGCTCGACCGCCACGATGCGCGGGAGACGGCCTTCGCGGCCTCCCGCGACGCGATCCGTGCCTCCGCCAACGCCATCCGCGCGGTCCACCGGGGCGAGGACGCACTCGTCGCGACGCTGCTCGTCCAGGCACGGCAGGCCCTCGAGGTGGCGAGCGCTGCGGCTGAAGGGCACCCGGAGGTCCGGCATGCGGGGTTCCTTGCCGATGCCGCCAAGGAGCTCGCGGAGGCCGAGCTGACCCGGGCGGCGGTAGCGGGTGAGCCCCTGCCCGACCCCACCGCCCTCGGCATCGACGCGCTGTCCTGGCTGCACGGTCTCGCCGAGACCGTCGGGGAGC
>JBKHDS010000191.1:0-5072 GCA_046541215.1 Nitriliruptoraceae bacterium | reverse complement strand
ACGACCAGCCCACCAGCACGCAACCGCGCCTCCCGGATCGCGGCGGCGGCGAGCTGGGGCAGATCGGCCTCCCCCGACAGGCGCGAGAGGTCGAGCACGAGGGGTGACCACCCGAGCCGGTGCAACGCCTCGACCGCCTCCGAGGCGGCCGCCGCCCCCTGCCCGGCCCGCAGGTACGCGCACCGGCTGCCGGCCTGGAGCGCGCCCGCGAGGTAGCCCGCGGCGGGTCCGTCCACCGGCGTCACCCGCCGCTGGACCGGCACGAGCACGTGATCGATCGCATCCGCGCCCAGCAGGTGCCCGAGCACCCGGTCCGGGACACGCAGCGAGCGGGTGAGCGCCGGGCGGTCCTCCTCGACGACCTCGAGCAGCCCCGCGCGACGCAGCATCCCCAGCGGGCCGAGCCGGGCTCGCGCCGACCCGGAGGAGATCGGTAGTCCGGCCAGCAGTAGCGCCAGGCTCACGGTGGCTCGCCGCTGGGAGACATCGTCGTTCAGGTAGCCGTAGAACCGCTCGATGCGTGGGTCGATATCCGGCGCGGCGGCGAGCAGGAGCAGCTCGACGTCGGTCGCATCGAGGTGGAACACGCGGGCGAGCGTGCGCAGTCGCAGCTCGGCCCCTGCCGCTTCCTCCGCGTCGGCCCGGGCCTCGACCTCGGCGAGGAGCGCCGCGGTGACCGGGTCCCCCTCGACCGGTGTCGGGACACCCGCGGCCAGGAGCTGCTCGACCTGCACCTCGGAGACGTAGAGGCCGCGGAAGCGGTCATCGGTGTCCACCGTGCCGGCCGCCCGGCGCCGCGACAGCTCGGCGCGGAGGCGATGCTCCATCACCTGCAACCGTCCCAGCACGTGCGCCACGGACGGATCCGTCGTGGACGCCGGTTGCGCGCTCACCGCCGCAGGATCGCCGCTCGGTCCACCTTCCATCTCCACACGCGTCCTCGTCCCGTCCTCATCGCGCCCTGGTCACCCGCCGAGGGGCGACCGGCAGGCAGCGTAGGAGCGCGGCGGCGATCAGGCCGGGGATCGGTGCGTGACGCAACCGGTCGGCCCGTGGCGCCGCGCCGGCGTTCGGGGGTTCACTCGAGGACGCGACCTCGTCCGACGCAGGCCGCAACCACCCCGTTGCCCCGCCGCAACCGGATGCTCCGTTAGGTTCCGCAGCATCGGAGCGAGCACCCCACTCGCTGCCCCATCGTCGCGAGGGACGCGCCAGGAGCGAGCATGGCGGACACGACCACAACCCCCGTGGCCGAAGGCGAGCGGTTCTCCTACGGCCAGATCTGGTGGATCGGGAGCGGCTTCCTCGGCGTGATGCTGGCGTTCAGCGCCTACAACGCCTTCGTCCCGATCATGTACGCCGAGTTCATCGACAGCCGGGCACTGATCGGGCTGCTCATGAGCACCGACAACCTCGTCGGCCTGCTGCTGATCCCGGTCGTCGGGGCATGGTCGGACCACATGAACCACCGGCTGGGGCGTCGGCTGCCGTTCATCGTGGTGGCGGTCCCGGTCGCCGCGCTGACCTTCGCCGCGATCCCCTGGGCTGCGGCAGCGCTGTGGACGCTGATCATCGTCGAGATCACCTTCACCATCGCGATGCACGCCTACCGTGGCCCGGTCATCAGCCTGATGCCGGACCACACGCCCCCCGAGAAGCGCTCCACCGGCAACGGCATCATCAACCTGATGGGCGGCATCGGCACCCTGACGACCTTCGCCGGGCTCAGCCTGCTGTACGACGTCGACCCCTTCCTGACCTTCGGGATCGGCGCGGTGGTCCTGCTCGTGACCGGGGTGATCGTCTACGTCAAGGCCGACCGGCACCCACCGTACGTCGACAACCTCGACGAGCGTCGGCCGGCACCGCTCACCGACGCCGTGCAGGGCTTCAAGGTCCTGCTGCACCGGCCGAACCGTGGTCAGTTCTACCTGCTGGCGGCCATGTTCGCCTACTACATCGGGTTCGCCGGGCTGGATGCGATGTTCCCGATCTACGGCGTGAACGTGCTCGGCCTAACACCTGGCCGTGCCGCGTTCATCCTGACCGCCTTCGCGGGTTCCTTCCTGGTCGCGGCCTTCGGTGCCGGCATGATCGGCACCCGCATCGGCAAGATCCCGACGATGCTGCTCGGGCTCGGCTCGATCCCGGTGCTCTTCATCGTCGCCGCGCCGATCCGCAACGTGACGCTGCTCATGGGCGTGTTGATCGTCGGCGGTCTGGCCTGGGCCCTGGTCAACGTGCAGGCCATGCCCTTGATCGCCGACCTCGGAGGCCGCAAGCGCATCGGGTTCTACATCGGGATGTACTACCTGTTCACGATGGTCGGCCAGATGCTCGGCTCACCGATCATCGGCGGCGTCATGGACCTGTTCGGGGACGGCGCGATGTTCTACGGCGCCGCGGCTGCCTACGCGCTGGGCTTCGTGCTGCTGCGACGGGGCCAGCGGCTGCTCCCGGCGAGCCCTGAGGAGCTCGCCCGGCGCTCGGTGGACGTCGGCGAGGAGGCCTGACCGGCCCGACCAGCCCGCGAGGTGTCAGCGCGCCGGCGGCGGTGGCGGGCTGCCCGGCGGCGGTGGGGGGCTCGCCGGCGGTGGTGGACTCGCCAGCGGTGGTGGGGGTGCTCCAGCCGCACCCACCGCGACCCCCGTGGTGTCGGCCGGGGCGTTGGTTCGGCCCCCACCGCGCCGCCGACGCAGGACGAGAGCGAGCAGGAGCAAGCCCACAAGTAGCGCCCCACCGGCGATCGCGGCCAGCAGGATGGTCGACCGGCCATCGTCCTCGGTCTGGAGGGTGGGCGCCGCTTCCTGGTCGGCACCCTCATCATCCGCGGCGTCCCCGGCGGCCTCGGCCTCGCCGCGGTCCTGGGCATCCTCGTCGGCCGCGCCGTCCTCGGCCACCTCCCCCTCGCCGCGCTCGGCGCCCTCGCCCTGTGACCCGGGCTCCTGCGTGCCGTCACCGGTTCCCTCGGCCTCGGACCCGTCACCGGCGGCATCCTCGCCCGCGGCGGCGCCGCCACCCACATCCGGGGCGGAGCCACCGCCGGACAGGTCCATCACCAGCACCAGGTCATCGCCGAAGTAGGGGTCCCAGACCACCTGGTTGTCGCCGTCCGCCGTCCCGCCGGAGAGCGAGACCTGCGATCCGGCGTGGGCGACGCGGACCTCGCCGCTGAGGAACTCGCCGATCGTCTCATCGAGCGGGATCCCCTCGCCGTACTCCTCGGTCACGTCCTGGTCGCTGCGCAGGACCAGCTCCCAGGTCTCCCCCGAGGTGTTGGTGAAGGAGGAGCCCCCGAACATGTCCGCGACGAGCCGGTCCAGCGCTGCAGCATCGTCGACGCCGAACAGGGCGGCCACCCGCTGGTTCTCCGGGTCGGAGCTGTCGGCGACCTCCTCGATGAGGGTGACCCCTTCGATACCGCTCCCGATCGCGCCGCCCCCCTCGAACTCCTCGGCGAGGAAGGACTCAGCCGGCCCGAACAGCTCCGCGGCCTCAGCGTCATAGGTGAGCTCGAACGCCACCTGCGCGGAGGTGTCCCCCTCGATGCTGATGCCGTAGTCGGTCCGGATCTCGCAGGCGGCGAGCACGAGGGCCAGGGCCGCGAGCAGCAGAACGGTCGAGCGTCGCATGGCTCCTCCGACGGTCGTGATCGCGGGGCCGGTCCCGATGATGGCAGGATCTCCCACCGCCCCGCCGCTGTCCACAGTAGGTGAGCACGGGCGGTCCCGGGGGTGTCGATCGCTGACCGGCCGGCACGCACCCCGGTGATGCTGTGGCATCCTGGCCGCCATGAGTGCCCTGATCATCGCCATCCTCGTCGTGCTGCTGGGCTCGGCGTTCTGCTCCGGGTCCGAGACGGCGCTGCTGTCGGTTCCCATCGTGCGGGTGCGGCAGCTGGCCAACGAGGGCGGCCGGTCCGCGCGCGCACTGCTCGCGATCAAGCGCAACATCGCCCGCCCGATCTCCGCGATCGTCGTGCTGAACAACATCTTCAACATCGTCGGGTCGGTCGCGGTGGGGACGATCGCCGCGGCGGAGTTCGGGGACGCCTGGGTCGGCGTGGTCTCCGGGGTGCTGACCTTCCTGGTGATCCTGTTCGGTGAGATCATGCCGAAGACGCTCGGCGAGCGGTACGCGGTGCGGGCGTCGCTGGCGATCGCGGTCCCGGTGCGGGCACTGACGACGCTGATGACCCCTCTGGTCGTCGTGCTCGAGATCCTCATGCGGCCGCTGACACGGGGGGCGCGGCCGCCGTCGGTCAGCGAGGCGGAGATCCGGATCCTGGCCCGGCTCGGGCACGCCGAGGGGGTGCTCGAGGACGACGAGGCCGAGATGATCCAGCGCGTGTTCAACCTCAACGACCGGACCGCGAAGGACCTCATGACTCCACGTACGGCGGTGACCTGGCTCGATGCGACCGCGACCGTGAGCGAGGTTCGGGACCGGATCCTGGCCTCGGAGCACACCCGGATCGTGCTCGCTGAGGGCGATCTGGACCACGCGTGCGGCGTCGCGCTCAAGCACGAGTTGCTGGCGGCGCTGCTCGAGGCGCCGGAGGCGACGGTCGGGTCCTTCGCGCGCGAGATCGCTGCGGTCCCGTGGATGAAGCGAGCCGACCATCTGCTCGAGTTCTTCCGCACCCAGCGCGAGCACCTCGCCCTGGTGATCGACGAGTACGGCGGGGTCATCGGGGTCGTGACCCTCGAGGACGTCATCGAGGTCCTGACCGGTCCGATCGTCGACGAGACGGACCGACGCGTCGACCTGCGCACCTACGCCCGCGCCCGCGGTCGCGTCCGGATGGCGCGTTGGTCCTGACCCGCTGAACGCCGGCGCGGCTGCCGTGCGCCGCACGACCCCGGTTCGGGCATCGACGTCGAGGTAGCAGCGGGCGACCCTCCCGCCTTCGGTACGGTCCCGTTCCGGTACGGCTCACGCGTGGCGCACGCACGCCGGGCAGGTCGAGACCCGTGGCAAAAGGGGACTTCGTGAAGGACGCACGCGCTGGCCGGCGACGCTCGGGACGCGCCACCTCGGCGGCTCCGATCGCGCCACCCCACCCGCCTCGG
>JBKHDS010000190.1:0-5077 GCA_046541215.1 Nitriliruptoraceae bacterium | reverse complement strand
GGTGACGATGCGGTGGAACAGCTCGAGGTCGTAAGGACCCTCACGGGTCAGGATCCGCGATGCCCAACCGACGCCCGCGCAGCTGACCGCGACCCGCAGCTCCCCGAGCTCGGACGCGACGTCCACCGAGGCGGCGAGCTCGGCGGCGTCGGCCACGTCCGCGGCCACAGCACGGGCGCGCCCCCCGAGCTCGTCGGCCAGCGCCGCGGCGGCGTCGGCCGCCTGGTCGACCAGCACCACCTGGGCCCCGAGGTGGTGCAGGCGTCGGGCTGCGGCGGCACCGAGGCCGGATGCGGCGCCGGTGACCAGGGCGACGTGCTCGGACGTGAGCTGCATACGGCGCTCCCTCGCGCTCGCCACCACGGACCGGATCGGTCGTGGACCTCCCCGAGGCACCGGTCGGTCCGACCGGCGGCCAGGACCCTACCGACCCCGGGCTGCCAGGAACCGCTCCCGCGCCTCACGGTGCTCGACGATCGGTGGCGGGTACTCCCCGCGCCGGCGAACAGCGACCCGGCGGCCTCCCAGGGCGCGTGGATGTGGGCGTCGTCCACCTCGGCGAGCTCGGGCACGTAGCGACGGACGTAGGCCCCGTCGGGGTCGTAGCGCTGCCCCTGGGTGACCGGGTTGAACATGCGGTTGGGACGGGAGTCGGTCCCGGTGCCGGCCATCCACTGCCACTGCCCGAAGTTGTTCGCCACGTCCCCGTCGACGAGGTGCGCCATGAAGTGCCAGGCCCCGACCCTCCAGTCGAGGTAGAGGTGCTTGGTGAGGAAGGAGGCCACGAGCATCCGGGCTCGGTTGTGCATCCAGCCCTCCTGGGCGAGCTGGCGCATGCCGGCGTCGATCACCGGGTAGCCGGTCCGGCCCTCCCGCCAGGCCTCGAGCGCCTCCTCGTCCTCCTGCCAGGTGTCGTGCTGGGTGCGGATGTCGGTGTGGGTCAGGTCGGGCCGGGCCGCCAGCAGCTGGTGGTTGAAGTCGCGCCAGCACAGCTCCTGCAGGAAGGCCTCCTGCCCTGGGCTGCTGCGGTCGACGCGGGCGGCGAGCTCGGTGGCGGACAGCGTGCCGAGGTGGAGGTGGTGGGAGAGCCGGGAGGTCCCGTCGACCGCGAGCAGGTTGCGCGCCTCGTCGTAGTCGTCCACCGGGCCGTCGAACCACCACGCGGCCCGCTCGCGCGCGGCCTCCTCCCCCAGCGGCGGCAGCTGCGGGGCGAGCCGGTCCACGTCGGTCAGCTCGGCGAGCGCCGGCAGGCGGCCGGTCCGCAGCGTCGAGGGGGTGGGGATCCGCGCGGGCGAGCTCAGCACCTCCCGGCGTGGTGACTCGACCCAGCGGCGCCAGAAGGGCGTGAACACCTTGAAGTGGTCCCCACCGCTGGCCTGTAGCTCACCGACCGGCACGACGGTGACGCCCTCGTGTGCCTGCACCCGCAGCGCACCGCCGAGCTCCTCGGCAGAGAGCCGGCGCAGCCGCTCCTCGCGTCGCCGCCCGAAGGCGCTCACCTCCGCGCTGAGGTGGAGCTCGTCGGCCTGCACCTCGCGCGCGAGCGCGGCCACCTCGGAGACGACCTCGCCCTGCCGGAGCACGAGCTCCCCGCCCCGCGACTTCAACGCCGATCTGAGCTCGCGGACCGCGGCGTGCAGGTGCGCGACGCGGTTCGGGGCGGCGTAGCGGGAGGCGAGGATCTCCTCGTCGAACACGAACAGCGGCACGACGACCTCGGCGCGCTGGCAGGCAGCGTGCAGCGCCGGGTGGTCGTGCACCCGCAGGTCACGGGTGAACAGCACGATGGCGGTGGTCACGGCCGGGCTCCTGGTCAGCACCTGGCGGGTTGCGCTTGGAAGCGGTACGGACCACCGCCCGCGCACGGACCGGGGGCCGAGCAGCCCCAGGGGGTAGCGTCGCCGGCCATGACCGAGGCGGTTGCGCGCTTCTCCGACCCCGTCCGCGCGTGGTTCTCCACCACGTTCGCGGCCCCGACCGCTGCCCAGGCCGAGGGGTGGCCCGCGATCGCCGCCGGTGAGCACACCCTGATCCTCGCCCCCACCGGATCCGGCAAGACGCTGACGGCGTTCCTGTGGGCGTTGGACGGGCTCACGCGCACCCCGCCGCCCACCGACCCGCTCCGACGCTGTCGCGTCCTCTACGTCTCGCCGCTCAAGGCGCTCGCGGTGGACGTGGACCGCAACCTGCGCAGCCCCCTGGAGGGCATCCGGCTGGCCGGGGAGCGGCTCGGCATCGACGTGTACCGTCCCGAGGTCGGGGTGCGCACCGGTGACACCCCGGCCCGGGAGCGCCAGCGCATGCTGCGCCACCCGCCCGACATCCTCATCACCACCCCGGAGTCGCTCTACCTGCTGCTGACCTCCCAGGCGCGCGAGATCCTGCGCCCGGTCGGGACGGTCATCATCGACGAGATCCACGCGCTCGCCGGCACCAAGCGCGGCGCCCACCTCGCGCTCAGCCTCGAGCGGCTCGAGCACGAGGTCCGGTATGGCGGAACGGCGGAGAGCAGCAACGGCACCGACGGCGACGGCACCGAGCCCACCGAGCGCCCCGCCCCCCAGCGCATCGCCCTGTCAGCGACCCAGCGGCCGCTCACCGAGGTCGCGCGCTTCCTCGGCGGCCATGACGACGACGGACAGCCCCGCCCGGTGACGATCGTCGATGCCGGGGTGACGAAGGCGCTCGAGCTCGAGGTGGTGGTCCCGGTCGAGGACCTCAGCAGCCTGGGCGAGCCCCTGCCTGCCGGTGACGACCTCGGAGCAGCCAGCGGTCCGGCGTCCACGGGGCCACCCCGCCGCTCGATCTGGCCGGCGGTGCACCCGAGGCTCCTGGACCTCGTGCTCGCCCACCGCTCGACGCTGATCTTCGTCAACGCCCGGCGGCTCGCGGAGCGGCTCGCGGCCTCCCTCAACGAGCTCCACGCCGAGCGGACCCGCGAGGCGGCGCTCCGGGCCGACGGCCTGGACGGGGCCGAGCTCGAGCAGGCGCTCGCCGAGGTGGCGAACGATCCGCCGGAGGAGCTCGTCAAGGCCCACCACGGCTCGCTGTCACGCGAGCGCCGGCTGCAGGTGGAGGACGAGCTGAAGACCGGTCGGTTGCGCGGGCTGGTCGCCACCTCGAGCCTGGAGCTCGGCATCGACATGGGGGCGGTGGACCTGGTCGTCCAGGTCGCCTCCCCGGGGGCGGTCAGCCGGGGGCTGCAGCGCATCGGCCGGGCCGGCCACCAGGTCGGCAGCCCCTCACGCGGGGTCCTCATCCCGAAGTTCCGGGGTGACCTCGTCGAGACCGCCGTCGTCGCGCGCCGCATGCACGACGGCGCGATCGAGGAGACCCGCATCCCGCGCAACCCGCTGGACGTGCTGGCCCAGCAGGTGGTCGCGATGGCCGCGCTGGAGACCTGGCCGGTGGCGGCGCTCGGACGGCTCGTCCGGCGCGCCGCACCCTTCGCGGAGCTCGGCGACGAGTCCCTGACCGCGGTGCTGGACCTGCTGGCGGGGCGGTACCCCTCCGAGGAGTTCGGTGAGCTTCGACCCCGGCTGGTCTGGGACCGGGTCGAGGGCACGGTCCGTGCCCGGCGGGGCGCCCACCGGCTGGCCGTCACCAACGCCGGCACGATCCCCGACCGGGGCCTGTTCGGGGTGTTCCTGCCCGACGGGACCCGGGTCGGCGAGCTGGACGAGGAGATGGTGCACGAGTCCCGCGCCGGCGAGACCTTCGTGCTGGGCGCCTCGACCTGGCGGATCGAGGACATCACCTTCGAGCGGGTCGTGGTGACGCCGGCCCCGGGCGAGCCCGGCAAGCTGCCCTTCTGGCACGGCGACGGACCCGGCCGTCCCGCCGAGCTCGGCGCCGCCATCGGTGCCTTCGTGCGTGAGGTCGGCGCCCGCGCCGCGACCGACCGTGACGCCGAGCTCGCACGCCTGCAGCGCGACCACGACCTCGACGCCTGGGCCGCGGACAACCTGCTCGCCTACCTCGAGGAGCAGCGGGCGGCGACCGGCGTGGTCCCCGACGACCGGACCCTGGTGGTCGAACGCTTCCGGGACGAGCTCGGGGACTGGCGCATCTGCCTGCTCTCCCCCTTCGGCGCGCAGGTCCACACCCCCTGGGCGATGGCGATCGAGCGGCGGCTCAGCACCGCCGGCTACGACCCGGAGGTGCTCTGGGCCGACGACGGGATCGTGATCCGGCTCCCGGATACGACCGCGACCTTCGGGATCCCCGGGGCCGGGGGGTGGGACCTCGGCGACGACCAGACGGGCGGTGCGGACGGCTCGGGAACGGAGGTTGGTCAGCACGTCGCCGAGGACGGCGCACCACCCCACCCGCTGGACGACGCGACCCTGACCGCCGACCTGCTCCCCGACCCGGGTGAGGTGCGCGACCTGGTGGTGGACCAGCTCGCCGGCACGGCGCTGTTCACCACGCTGTTCCGCGAGGCGGCCGGCCGGGCCCTGCTGCTGCCCAAGCGCCTGCCGGGCAAGCGCACCGCCCTGTGGCAGCAACGGCAGCGGGCCGCCGACCTGCTCCAGGTCGCGAGCCGCTACCCGAGCTTCCCGCTGCTGCTCGAGGCCACCCGCGAGGCGCTCGCCGACGTCTTCGACCTGCCGGCGCTCGAGCAGCTGCTCACCGACGTGCACGCCCGTCGCATCCGGCTCGTGCCCGTGGAGACCACCTCGGCGTCGCCCTTCGCGCAGTCGCTGCTGTTCGGGTGGGTCGGGCAGTACCTCTACGAGTACGACGCTCCCCTCGCCGAGCGCCGGGCTCAGGCGCTGGCGCTGGACCGTGACCTGCTGCGCGAGCTGCTCGGCTCCGATGAGCTGCGCGACCTGCTCGACGCCGAGGTGCTCGTTGACCTCGAGCGGCAGCTCCAGCGGCTCGCGCCCACCGGGGAGGCCCTCGACCGCCGCGCCCGCGACGCCGACGAGCTGCACGATGTGCTCCGCGAGCTCGGGCCGCTGTCGCGCGGCGCGCTCGAGGATCGCGCGGTCGCCGACCCCTCGGCATGGATCGAGACGCTGCTCGAGGAGCGACGGGCCATCGAGGTCCGGCTCGGTGGCACCGAGCGGCTCGC
>JBKHDS010000189.1:0-5085 GCA_046541215.1 Nitriliruptoraceae bacterium | reverse complement strand
CTCGGACGGGTCCGGGACGTCGAGCCCGGCGTCGTCGGACCGCAGCGCGAGCTGCTCGCGATCGGTCGCGGTCGGCGACGCCTCGCCGCGGACGCGGCGGACCAGCAGCAGGACCGCGACGAAGATGCCCAGCCCCACGAGCGATCCGCCGAGCGTGGGGAGCTCGGGTCCGACGTAGGTGGCGATGAGCCACATCGGGACGAGGAAGGCCGCACCAGCCAGCAGCGTCCACCCCCAGATCGCACCCGTCATGCGCGTGCCCGTGCCCTTGGAGGCGAGGAGCATCATGATCGCCAGCGGGACCAGCCCGAAGGCGAGGTGGTAGATCGCGCTGGCCCCGGCCAGCTCCAGCGGGGCGAGCCCCGTCGCGTCCACCATCGGCACCACCGGGGTCCCGATCGCGCCGAAGGAGACCCCGACGGCGTTGCCGATCATCGCGACGACCACGGCGGTGAGGGGGCGGTACCCGACCCCGACGAGGAAGGGCGCCGCCAGCGCCACCGGCGAGCCGAACCCGGCGCCGCCCTCGAGGAAGAGGGTGAAGAACCAGGCGATCAGGAGCGCCATGATGCGCGGGTCGTCCGAGAGCTTGCCGAGCGCGACCCGCAGGACGTCGGTCCCACCGGTCGCGACCTGCAGGTGGTAGATGGCCAGCGCCGGCAGGATGATCCACAGGATCGTCACCGAGGTCCAGGCGGCCTCCGCGGCGACCCCCGCCAGACCGGCGGCGACGCCGACCTCGGGGAGCACCTCGGTGCCGAACCCGAAACCGAGGAGCGCCACGAGCAGGGCGAGCGCCGCGCCCGCCAGCCCGGCGCGGGAGGCGGGCCAGCCGAGCCCGAGCATGAGGACGAGCACGAGCAGGATCGGGAGCGCGGCCAGCAGGGCGTCCATGGTGGGGCCTCACGGGTCGAAGGGGCGGGACGGTTCGAGCAGGGAGCCGGGGGTGGACGGCCGGGTGTGACGGCCGACCTGGCCGGGCCGACGTGCACCCGGGCGTCTGGCAGGGTCGCGTCGAAGGCCCGACCGCGATCCGGGCGGCGGACCGTACAGGTGGCCGCACCGGTCGTCGGGCCGGCACGCTAGAGGCTCGACGCGTCCCAGGCGCCCGGTACGTTCGTCCCATGGCCACCTCCTCGTCGTCCGCGCCGCCGGGGGAGCCCGGCACGCGCCCGGACCCCGTGACCGACCTCGCCGCAGCGCGCGCCGAGCTGCACCGCCACGTCCGACGGGACGTGCCGCTGCGCGTCGTGAGCGAGTTCGAACCCTCCGGGGACCAGCCGGCCGCGATCGACGCCATCGCCGAGGCCTTCGAAGCGGGGGAGCGAGCGGTCACCCTGCTCGGGGCGACCGGCACGGGCAAGACCTTCACGGCCGCCAAGGTCCTGGAGCGGCTGCAACGTCCGGCGCTGGTGATGGCGCCCAACAAGACGCTCGCCGCGCAGCTCGCCAACGAGTTCCGGGAGTTCCTGCCCGACAACGCGGTCGAGTACTTCGTCTCCTACTACGACTACTACCAGCCCGAGGCCTACATCGCCGCGAGCGACACCTACATCGAGAAGGACTCCTCGATCAACGACGAGATCGACCGGCTGCGCCACCGGGCGACCATGGCGCTGCTGTCCCGTCGCGACGTGGTCGTCGTCGCGTCGGTGTCCTGCATCTACGGCCTGGGCTCGCCGTACGAGTACACCGACCACGTGCTCGTGCTCGAGGCCGGTGCCGAGGTCGGGCTGGACGCCGCGTTGCGCAAGCTCGTCGCCCTGCAGTACCACCGCAACGATCTCACCCTCGTCCGGGGCAGCTTCCGGGTGCGCGGCGACACCCTGGAGGTGTTCCCGGCCGATGACGAGCGCGCCCTTCGGGTCGAGTTCTTCGGCGACGAGGTGGAGCGCATCGTCCGGGTGGACCCGCTCACCGGCGAGGTCGGCCGCCCGGTCCCCTCGGCGCTGGTCTTCCCGGCCTCCCACTACGTCTCCTCCCAGGACGCGCTCGAGCGGGCCCTGGGCTCGATCGAGACCGAGCTCGAGGAGCGGCTCGCGGCCTTCGAGGCCGAGGGCAAGCTGCTGGAGGCCCAGCGCCTGAAGATGCGCACCAATCACGACCTGGAGATGATCCGCGAGGTCGGGACCTGCAACGGGATCGAGAACTACTCGCGCCACTTCGACGGTCGCGCACCCGGGCAGGCGCCCTACACCCTGCTCGACTACTTCCCCGACGATCTCGTCGTGCTGCTCGACGAGTCGCACGTCACCGTCCCGCAGGTCGGGGGCATGTACGAGGGGGACCGTTCCCGCAAGGACAACCTCATCGAGCACGGCTTCCGGCTGCCCTCGGCACGGGACAACCGTCCGCTGACCTTCGATGAGTTCCTCGAGCGGATCGGCCAGCGGTTGTTCATCTCGGCCACCCCGGGACCCTACGAGCGGCGCGAGTCCGACTCGGTCGTGGAGCAGATCATCCGCCCGACGGGGCTCGTCGACCCGAAGGTCGTCGTCAAGCCCACGACCGGACAGATCGACGACCTCATGGAGCAGGTGCGGCAGCGGACCGAACTCGGCCACCGTGTGCTCGTGACCACCCTCACGAAGAAGATGGCCGAGGACCTGACCGACTACCTGCTCGAGAACGGCATCCGGGTCCGCTACCTCCACTCCGACATCAACACCGTCGAGCGGGTGGAGATCCTGCGGAGCCTCAGGGTGGGGGAGTTCGACGTGCTGGTCGGCATCAACCTGCTGCGTGAGGGGCTCGACCTGCCGGAGGTGTCCCTGGTGGCGATCCTGGACGCCGACAAGGAGGGGTTCCTGCGCTCGTCCACCTCGCTCATCCAGACCATCGGCCGGGCGGCGCGCAACGTCGACGGCGAGGTGGTGATGTACGCCGACCACGTGACCGACTCGATGCGTGCCGCGCTGGAGGAGACCGAGCGCCGGCGTGAGAAGCAGCTCGCCTACAACGCCGAGCACGGCATCGAGGCGCGCACGATCCGCAAGCGCGTGGGGGACATCATCGCCGCGGTCCGGGCCGAGGAGCTCGGTGAGGACTACCGCCCGGCCGAGGCACCCCGGCAGGCACCCGCGCAGGTCGCCGAGGAGCTGCCGACCGAGGAGCTCGCCGCGCTCATCCAGCGGCTCGAGGAGGAGATGCACACCGCCGCGGGCGAGCTCCGCTTCGAGTACGCCGCACGGCTCCGCGACGAGCTCACCGAGCTGCGCAAGGAGCTCGCGAGCATGCGCGCGGCGGGCGTCTGAGACGGCAGGCACGCCCGGGGCGGCGGAGGGCGCGGTCGACGAAGATGCCGGCCCCTGCACGGTGCATCTATCGTGGAGGCGGCGGTATGGTGCCGCCCGGTCCACCCGGTCCCGTGCGGGTCCGGGTGGGTGGCCCCGCTGCAGGACCGACGCCGGTTCCCGGCCGCCACATCCCCAGCACCTGTCGATCCTCGAGGAGGAGCACCGTTGGACGCCGTGCTGCGCTGCCGCGGTCTCGAACGCCGGTTCGGTGACATCCGTGCCGTCGTGGACGTCGGGTTCGAGATCGCCCCCGGCGAGACCTACGGCCTGCTGGGACCCAACGGGGCCGGCAAGACCACCTCGATCTCGATGATCGCAGGCCTGCTCGCGCCCGACGCCGGCGAGATCACCGTGTTGGGGGAGCGGATGACCCCGCACGCGCTGAGCGCGAAGGCGGCGGTGGGGCTCGTGCCGCAGGACCTCGCGATCTACCCCGACCTGACCGCCCGCGAGAACCTGCGCTTCTTCGCCCGGCTGCAGGGGCTCAGCCGTGCGGACGCCCAGCGCCGCAGCGATGCGGTGCTGGAGGTCATCGGGCTGGCCGACCGCGCCGACGATCGCTCCGAGACGTTCTCCGGCGGGATGAAACGCCGCCTCAACATCGGGATCGGGCTGCTGCACGAGCCGAAGCTGCTGATCCTGGACGAGCCGACCGTGGGGGTCGACCCCCAGTCCCGCAACGCCATCCTCGAGTCGGTCGAGTCGCTGGCGACCGAGGGTCTCGCCGTCCTGTACACGACGCACTACATGGAGGAGGCCGAGCGGCTGTGCCAGCGCATCGCGATCGTCGATCAGGGCCGCATCGTCGCCGAGGGCTCGCGGCGTGAGCTGATCGCCCGCATCGGGGAGCGGGACGTGGTCCGCCTGCACGTGGTCGGGGACCTCGAGCGCGCGGCGGCGGCCTGCGCCGGCGTGGACGGCGTCGCCGCCGCGGACGTCGAGGACGCCGAGGTGGTGTGCCTCCTCGACGGCGCGGCGAGCCGTCTTCCGGCGCTGCTCGCTGCGGTGGCCTCGGCCGGCGCGAGCGTGGACGGGGTCGAGGTCCGCGAGCCGGACCTCGAGGACGTCTTCCTGCAGCTCACCGGCCGGGCGCTGAGGGACTGACGCGATGCTGAGGGACGCATCGATCATCCTGCGCAAGGACCTGACGCTGCGCGCCCGGGACCGCAGCGTCTGGCTGTTCGCCTTCGTCGTGCCTCTCGGGTTGACCTTCCTGTTCTCGACGATCTTCCCCGAGCAGGATGAGCTCGAGCTTCGGGGCGCGGTCGTGGACCTCGACGAGGGACCGGTCGCCGCCGGGTTCGTGGAGGAGGTGCTGCCCTCCCTGGTCGCTACCGGGGTGCTCGTCGACGCCCAGGTGCTCGAGGAGGAGGCGGCGCGGACCGAGCTCGAGGACGGGGACCTCGACGTCGCCTGGGTCCTGCCCGCAGGCCTGTCCGCTGCCGCGACCCAGGGCCAGCCAGCCCGGATCGACGTGCTGGTCGCCGCCGGGCGTGCCCTGCCAGGCGAGGTCGCCCGCGGGGTCGCGGACGCCTACGCCCGGCGTATCGAGCAGGTCGCCCTCGCCGTCGCCGTGGAGACCAGCACCGGGGCGCCCCCCGATCCCGGCCTGCTCGAGGCGATCGCCACCGCGGCCGCGGAGCAACCCGAGCTCGTAACGCTCGTGCCCGAGGAGCGCGGTGACGGCGAGCCGCTGGACCCGGTCAGCTACCTCGCCGCGGGGATGGCGGCGTTCTTCGTGTTCTTCGTGGTGCAGTACGGCATCACCGGCATGCTCGAGGAGCGCGAT
>JBKHDS010000188.1:0-5113 GCA_046541215.1 Nitriliruptoraceae bacterium | reverse complement strand
GCCACTCGACCGCGACGTCCTCGCCGGCGCGGTCGCTGACCGCCTTGGCGATCCAGACCTGCCGCGAGAAGGCGTGGGCCGTCGCGGCCACCGCGTAGCCCTCCATGTCCACCACGTCGGCGTGGCGGGCGAGCCGGTCCCGATCGGCGGCCGAGGTGATGAGCCGGTCCCCGGTCGCCAGCCGGCCCGCGGCCCCCTCGGGCCCGTCCACCGCGAGCGGGCCACCCGGCAGCGGCCGGCCGACGAACCGGGACACGCCGGCGTGATCGAAGTCGTGCTGGTGGACCCGGCCCACCTCGACGACCGTGCCGATCGCCTGGCCCTGCAGCCCGCCGGCGGTGCCGACGCTGACCACGAGCTCGGCCGGGTCGCTCGCCAGACGAGCCGCCAGCGCAGCCGCCGCCTGGACCTTGCCGACGCCGAGGTGGAGCACCTCGAGGTGGCCGTCGAAGGCCCGGGTCTCCTCCTCGAGCGCGGCGACCACGAGCACGCTCACTCGACGGACACCTCGGCGCGACGGATCACCACCGGCTCCCAGGGGCGCTCCGGCGTGGCGCCGGCGGCCTGGGTCGGGGACGCCGCGATGTCATCGACCACGTCCATGCCGGTGACGACGTCGCCGACCACGGTGTACAGCGGCGGCAGGGGCGTGTCGTCCCAGACGATGAAGAACTGCGAGCCGACCGTGTCCGGTCCGGCGTTGGCCATCGCGACCGTGCCGCGCTCGTACCCGCCCGGGATGAGCTGCCGCAGGTCCTCGTCGGTCGGCTCCTCGGGCAGGCCGAGGTCCTCAGGGTCGACCCCCTCGGCCACCAGGGCGTCGAGCTCCTCGCGCAGCTGCGCGACGATCCGATCCGCGACCGGTCCGCTGCGCTCCTCGGCGCCGGCGAGCTCGTCCTCGATCGTGTAGCCCGGGAAGGACGGCTCGTCCGCGGCCGCCTCGGTGCACTCCTCGCGCCCGCAGCCGGTCCCCGCGGGGTCGCCACCCTGGATGACGGCCGGGTTGTCGGTGACGCGGTGGAAGATCACGCCGTCGTAGTACCCCTCCTCGGAGAGGTTCACGAGGTTGTTCACCGTGATCGGGGCGTCGTCGACGAGGTCGACGACGATGTCCCCGCAGGTGGTCTCGAGCGTCCAGGTGTAGGAGGCATCCTCGTCGATGGTGAGGGGGAAGGCCTCGTCGTAGATCCTGGCGGTCACCTCCGGGACGTCTTCCGGCGTCTCACCGCAGGGGCCGACCGTCTCCTCGGGCTCGGTGGGCTGCTCGGGAGCGGCGAAGGGGTCGTCCTCCGGCTCCGAGGGTGCCGCGGGGTCGTCGGCCAGCAGGGAGGCGAGCAGCGGCGCGAGCAGCGAGAGGGCCATGAGCACGGCCATGGCGAGGATGATCTTGCGGTTACGGGCGGACCGGCGCTCGAAACGTGACGAGCTGGAACCACCGGAGGAACGGGACGCCACAGGGACCTCGGTGCGGGACGCGGACGGAGCCGCTCAGGCTATCCGTCCCCGCCGGCAGGCGAGCCGCCAGCAGTGCAGGTGCCAGTGGCGCCTGAGGTCCGGCTGCTCGTCGGGCCAGGCGACCACGTGCCCCTCCCCCGGGGCGAGCGTGCGCTCGCATGCCGGGCACCGGTAGGGGCCGGCCGCTCGGAAGCCGGGCACGCGCCGCACGGTGTAGCCCTCGAGCTGCGGCAGCGAGGCATCCGGCGGATCCGGGGACGGTCCCACCTCAGCGGTAGACGTAGAACCCGCGCCCCGCCTTGCGCCCGAGGAAGCCCGTCTCCACGAGGTGCTCGAGCAGCGGTGCGGGCACCATCGCCGGTTGGCGGTACTCCTCGTGGAGCCGGCGCAGGATCGCGAGGGTGACGTCCAGGCCGACGACATCCATCAGCTCGAAGGGCCCCATCGGGTACCCGCAGCCGAGCTTCATCGCCGTGTCGATCTCCTCGGCGGTGGCGTAGTGCGAGTCCAGCATCCGCACCGCGTCGTTGAGGTAGGGGAACAGCAGGGTGTTGACGATGAACCCGGCGCGGTCGCCGCACAGGACCTCGGTGCGGCCGATGCGGGCGACGAAGGCCCGGGCCAGCTCGACGATCGGCGCGGCGGTCCGCACGGTGGAGACGATCTCCACCAGGCGCATGACCTGGGCGGGGTTGAAGAAGTGCAGGCCGAGCACGCGCTCGGGCCGGCGGGTCGCCATGGCGCACGCGATGACCGGCAGCGAGGAGGTGGTGGTGGCCAGCACCGCGTCGTCGGCCAGCACCTCGTCGAGCTGCTCGAACAGGTCCCGCTTGATGGCCAGATCCTCGGCGACCGCCTCGACGACCAGGTCGCAGCCGGCGAGGTCAGCGAGGTCGTGGACCGGGTGGACGCGGGCCAGGATCGCGTCGCGCTCGGCCTCGTCGAGCCGGCCGCGCTCGACCTGGCGGGCGAGCGAGCGGGCCACCGCGTCCCGGGCGGTGGCCGCCTTGGCGTCGCTGCGCCCACGCAGCACCACCTCGAAGCCCGCTCGGGCGCACACCTCGGCGATGCCGGTGGCCATGGTCCCGGTCCCGATCACCCCGATGCGCTGCCAGCCGGCGATGAGCTCGGGGTCGGCCGGGGTGCGCTGGTCCTCTTCGGGCAGCATGCGGGAGGACCCGGGCTCCTCGTAGCGGTAGAAGCCCCGGCCCGCCTTGCGCCCGGTGAAGCCCGCAGCGGCGAGCTGGCTGAGGATCGGCCGGGGCGCGTTGCGCGGGTCGTCGAACTGGGAGTGCACGGCGTCCATGATCCCGACGAAGGTGTCGAGCCCGACGAGGTCGGTGAGCGCGAGCGGGCCCATGGGCAGCCCCGCGCCGAGCCGCATGGCGGTGTCGACGTCCTCCTTGGTGGCGTAGCCGCCCTCGACCATCCACACCGCCTGGTTGAGGTAGGGGAACAGCAGCTGGTTGGCGATGAACCCGCGCCGGTCCCCGACGACCACCGGCACCTTGTCGATGCGCTCGGCGAAGGCGCGGGCCGTCTCGACGACCGACTCGTCGGTGACGACGGTGCGCACGAGCTCGATCAGCTGCATGACCGGGGCGGGGTTGAAGAAGTGGAACCCGAGCACGCGGTTCGGCCGGGAGACGACCACCGCGATGTCCATCACCGGCAGGGAGGAGGTGTTGGTCGCGATGATGGCGTCGCTCGCGACGTGCGCGTCGATCAGCCGGAAGGTCTCCTGCTTGAGCGTGAGGACCTCCGGCACCGCCTCCACGACCAGGTCGCACCCGGTCAGCGCCGCGGGGTCGGTGCCGACGGCGATGCGAGCGAGGATCTCCTCGCGCTGCTCGGCGCTGCGCCGCTCGCGCCGGACCTGGCGGTCCAGGGATGCCTCGATGCGGCGCTGGCCGGCGGCCGCGGCCTCCTCGTCCACCTCGAGCACGGTGACCGGCAGGCCGTGGCTGGCGATCAGCTCGGCGATCCCGGCCCCCATGGTCCCGCAGCCGACGACGCCGACCCGCTCGATGCGGCGGTCCTGGGTGGTGCTCTCCTGCTGCTCGGCCACCTCGTCCCCTCCCGCGAGCGTGGGCTGCCTCGGGCCGGACAGCCTACGTCCGCCGGGCCGTGGCACCGGCACCGGCGTGCACAGGCGCGCCGCGACGGCGGCGCCGTCTGGCTCGTCGGGACGGCCCGGCCCCCCCTGAGCGCGACCCGGGTCAGCCGCGGCCCAGCACCCGCTCCAGGTAGGCCTGTCCGGCCGCGCGGGACTCCGGGTCGCGGACCGCGCTGAGCAGCGTGTCCGCGTCCGACCACCCGCGCGGCGCGCCCACCGACAGCTCGGCGCGGACCGCGTCCAGGGTCGCGCGCACCGGCAGCCGGGGGCGGCCGGCGAGCTCGGCCGCCAGGGTGGTCACCACCCCCGCGAGCCGGTCGGCGGGGTGGACCTGGGAGACCAGCCCCGCCCTCAGCGCCTCCTCGGCACCGATCGTGCGGCAGGTCAGGACCAGGTCGCGGGCGATCGCCGGTGGCACCTCGCGCAGCAGGCGGGGGATGCCGCCCCAGGCGAGGGGGATCCCGAGCTCGAGCTCCGGCACGGACAGCTGCGCCGTCTCGCTGGCCAGCCGCAGGTCGCAGGCCAGCGCGAGCACCACCCCGCCACCGACGCAGCGACCCTCGAGCTGGGCGACGGTGACCGCGTCCAGCGACTCCAGGGCGGTGGCCGCCTCGTCCCCGGCGGCGGCGGCCGCCCGCGCGGCGGGGGCGTCGTCGAGCAGCGCGTCGAGCATGCCGAGGTCCGCACCGGCGCAGAAGGAGCCGCCGGCCCCGGCCAGGACCACGACCCGCACCTCGTCGCGGGTGGCGAGCCAGGCGCAGGCCGCCGGGAGTGAGCGCAGCAGCTCGAGGGAGAGGGCGTTGAGCACCTCGGGCCGAGCGAGGGTGAGCCGGGCCACGGAGCCCTCGACCTCGAGGTCGAGGTGCGGGAAGCTCGGGACGTCCATGACGGCTCCAGGGCTCGTGGACGTCGCGAGGTTAGACATCCTGCTGGGCCGGGACGTGGTCGGCACGCCCGTCAGCGCCGCGACCCAAGGCATCGTGCTGCGAAACATCCGCGACCTGATCAGGAGCGAGTTCCGGTGCGTCACCGCGGGCCTGGCGGCGCCGCGCCCACAGCACGAGCAGGGCGGGCTGCACCAGCAGGCAGGCCAGCAGCGCGGCCACGATCATCATCGTGCTGACCCCACCGAACTGCCTCAGCGGCACGCTGCCGGACAGCAGCAGCACCGCGAAGGCGAGCCCCGTGGTCAGCGCCGAGCCGACCAGCGCCGGCCCGGTGTTGGCGAGGGTGTCCGCCGCGGCCCGGTCGGGTGACAGCCCCCGCCCGAGCGCCTCCCGGAACCGGTTCGTGAGGTGGATGCCGTAGGGCACGCCGATCCCCACCGCGATCGAGGCCACGGTGGCCGTCAGCGCGTTGAAGGCGAGCCCGAGCACCCGCATGAGCCCGAGCACGATCACGAGGGACACCACGCTCGGGACGATCCCGATGAGCCCGAGGCCGACGACCCGGATGCTCACGTACATCGCGAGCGCGAGCAGGGCGGCGGCCGCGGTCAGGCTGATCGCGATGGCGATGAGCTGGGCGGCGGAGAGCTCCTCG
>JBKHDS010000187.1:0-5120 GCA_046541215.1 Nitriliruptoraceae bacterium | reverse complement strand
GGTGGTACCGGGGACCGCGGTCACGAGACGATCGCGGGTCATGTGCTCGCTGACAGGGGTCCCGGGCTCGGCGCCGAGCCTCAGGTCCCGGTTCGTCACGATGCCGACCAGCCGGCCGTCGCCGTCCACCACGGGGAACCCGGAGACCCGGTAGCGCCGCATCAGCTCGAAGGCGGTGTCGACGGGGTCCTCGGCGCGCAGGGTGACCGGATCGACGATGAAGCCCGACTCGGATCGCTTCACCGACTCGACCATGGCCGCCTGGGAGGCCACGGTGACGTTCTTGTGCACCACGCCGAGCCCGCCCTGCCGCGCAAGCGCGATCGCCATGTCCGCCTCGGTCACCTTGTCCATCGCCGCCGACAGCACCGGCAGGTTGAGGTGGATGCGGGGGTGCAGCGCGACCGAGAGGTCCACCTCGCGCGGGAGCACCGCGGAGGCCTGGGGCAGGAGCAGCACGTCGTCGTAGCTGAACGCTTCGGTGATCTCGGGCACGGGCGCGGTCCTCGTCGTTACTGGTGACGGCACCGTAGCCGCCGTGCTGCGGCCACCCCACCCACCGCCCCGGCCGACCCACCCACCACCCCGGCCGACCCCACCCACCACCCCGGCCGACCCCACCCACCACCCCGGCCGACCCACCCACCGCCCCGGCCGACCCGACCCCCGGTCGGGCCACGAACGTCGGCGATGCGCACTCCGAGGTGGTCCCCCTGGCTAGCAGCCATCGTGCTGCTGCTATCCGCGTGCGCCGCACCGCTCGGACCGGGCGATCCGACCGCCCGGACACGCGCCAGCCTGACCCTGGACGGCACGCGCGTCGCGCTCGAACCGACATCCTGCGCGCTGGTCGGCGGCCGGCTCCTGGAACAGCTCCCGCCGGGCGGCTCGGAGACCACCTTGACGGCCACGGGGAGGCTCCCGGACGGCCAGGAGGTGACCGTCACGGTCCGGCGAGGGACCGACGAGGTCCCGCCGGAGGTCTTCGAGCTGCTGGAGGTCACCATCGGCTCGGTCGATCAGGAGGTCAGGACGCTGGTGGGGTTCCGCGGACTCGACCTGACCACGGGCACCTGGCACCAGATCGATCCGGACGTTGCCGCAGCGCGGCGCAGGGTCTCCGGTGGCTTCGTCGAGGTCGACGGCGCCCGTCTGCACGCCACGGCGTCCCTGCCCCGACCCTCCGACGGTGCGCCCGTCGCGGTGGTGATCGACGTCACCTGCCCGCTGGAGCTGGAGCCGGCACCGGGCACGGCCTGATGGGCGGGTCACCACGGCCTGGACGACGGCTACGGTCGGAGCTGGCGGGCTCCGAACCCGATCCGGCGACGTGCTCGGCCGCCCGGTTCCGCCGGTGCCCGAGCCCCAGGCATCGCTGACCGTGCGCGCCCCCCTCCACACCCCGGGAGACCTCCATGCAGTACCGCACCCTCGGACGCAGCGGCTGCGTCGTGTCCTCGCTCAGCCTCGGCACCATGACCTTCGGGGCGGAGTCCGACGAGGCCACCTCCATCGCCCAGCTGGACGCCTTCGTCGAGGCAGGTGGGACGCTGATCGACACCGCCGACGTCTACGCGCGGACCGAGTCCGAGGCGATCATCGGTCGCTGGCTCGTGAAGGCTCCGGCCAACGTCCGTGACCAGGTCGTGCTCGCGACCAAGGGCCGTTTCCCCACCGGCGAGGGCCCGAACGACCTCGGACTGTCCCGCCGCCACCTGTCGACCGCGCTGGACGCATCGCTCCGGCGGCTCCAGGTGGACACGGTGGACCTCTACCAGGTGCATGCGTGGGATCCGCTCACGCCGCTCGAGGAGACGCTGCGCTTCCTCGACGACGCCGTGCGCGCTGGCAAGATCCGCTACGTCGGCCTGTCCAACTTCACCGCGTGGCAGCTGCAGCGTGCCGTCGACCTGGCGGAGTTCCGTGGCTGGTCCGCGCCGGTCACGCTGCAGCCGCACTACAACCTGCTCGGCCGGGAACTGGAGTGGGAGATCGTGCCCGCGTGCGAAGCCAACGGCCTCGGGTTGTTGCCCTGGTCGCCGCTCGCCGGAGGGTGGCTGACCGGCAAGTACCGGCCCGACGAGCGTCCCA
This sequence comes from Nitriliruptoraceae bacterium, assembly GCA_046541215.1. Taxonomy (GTDB): domain Bacteria; phylum Actinomycetota; class Nitriliruptoria; order Nitriliruptorales; family Nitriliruptoraceae; genus T1Sed10-7. Next base: position 3,029 of record JBKHDS010000187.1, on the reverse strand, counting down.
CCGGCGCGAGCCGGCTGGGCGAGGACCCTGACCGGGGTCTGGAGGCCTACGACCGGCGCAGCGCCGAGCAGCGCACCTGGGACGTCCTGGAGGCCGTCCGGCAGGTCGCCGACGGTCGTGGGATCTCCTTGGCGCAGGTCGCGCTGGCATGGGTCGCGGACCGGCCGCAGGTGACGTCGGTGATCCTGGGAGCACGCACGCTGGAGCAGTTGACCGACAACCTCGCTGCCGCCGACCTCCACCTCGACGCCGAGGAGACCGCGCTGCTCGACCGCGCCAGCGACCCGGCCCCAGCGGGCTACCCCTACGGCGGACCCGGGACCGAGCAGCGCAGCCGGAGCATCACCGGCGGCCGCTGAGCAGGCGCTCTCCTCCAGGCGCTCGCGGTGACGGTCGTCGTCGCCCGCGCCGCGAGCGCAGGTCCCATGCTGCCAGGTCCGCGAGATCTGCTGGTCGTGTGCTGGTAGCGTGCGCCGAGCGCACCATAGGGAGAGGATGCGGATGGTCCTGGGTCGGATCGCTTCGAGGTTGCCCGGTCGGACCGGTGCTGCTGCGGGTGCTGCCCGCGCTGGCATGGCCGCCCAGCAGCCGCAGCTGCGCGGACCGGCTCACCAGGCTGCGCTCGGAGCCGCCGCCGCGCCGGCCACCACGCAGGCGATCCCACCGGAGATGACCCAGCAACTCCTCACCTCCGTCGGCTCCAACTCCCAGCGCGTAGCGTTGGCCCAGTCCACCGTCAGCAGTGGCGCGGGCGGTGGCGCGCAGATCGCGGCTGCAGAGACGTCCGCATCCGGTGCTGGGGGGTCGGCCGCGGTCAACTCGGACGCAAGCTTCGTCATCGCGGTCGTCCTCGGGTCCCTCGGCCTCGCGTACGCGAGCCTGGACGAGGATGAGTTGGCCGCGGAGCAGGCCCGTGTGGAGGAGAGGTTCGCCAAGGCCGGCATCCCGATGCCCCGTGGCGAGCAGGACGGGGAGGTGCGGACCGCGTTGGTTCGCCACCTCTCCTACGGCGACCCGTCGAGGACCGAGCAGCTGATGAAGCTGAAGCTGTCGGACCTCATCCTGCTGTTCACGTCGCAGAGCGCCCTGCAGGGGCTGGTCAGCGAGATCGCCGGGCCGATGGCGAGCGCCTACGACGAGGAACGCGTCCGAGCCATCCGGACCAGCGACGAGCTGTGACGAACCGAGCTCAGATCGCGCCGATCTCCTTCAGCGCCCGCTTCCACGCCTGCTGATCTCGCGCCTCGGGCACGGGGTTGCGGTCGGTGTAGACGACCGTCCCCTCCTTGTTCACGATGAACGTGCCGCGCAGGGCCAGTCCGATCGCCTCGTCGAACACCCCGTAGGTGCTCGCCACCTCGCCGTGGGGCCAGAAGTCGGACAGCAGCGGGAACTCGAACCCCTGCTCGTGGGCCCAGCGGGCGTGGGTCGGCGGGGCGTCCACGGAGATCGCGAGCGTCTCCACCTCGTCGTTGCGGAAGGTCTCGATCGAGTCGCGGATCTGGCACATCTCGCCCTCGCACACCCCGGTGAAGGACAGGGGGTAGAACACGACGAGGACATGCTTCTTGCCGCGATAGTCGGAGAGGCGGACCGGCCGGTTGGTCTGATCCTTCAGCTCGAAGTCCGGCGCCTGGTCGCCGATCTGCACGCTCATCGAGGGGCTCCTTCAGCGCCGGCTCGGGGGCGCGGTGGTCGTGGACGGGAGGGGGGAGGCAGGCGCGGAGGCTAGCCAGCGTCGTCGACGCCCCCCGCGGCGCTGCTGCGGTTCGGCGCAACCTCGGCGCCGGATGCGTCCCTGCCGCCGTCACCAGCGCCGGCGCCGTCAGCGTCATCCCGCCCCAGCGCCACGAGCCGGGCGCGCTGGTCGGTGGCGAGCACCGCCTCGACCCCACGCGTGGAACGCAGCTCCTCGACCTTGTCGAGCTGCCGCTCGAGCTGGTTACGCCGCGTGCTGGCGAGCTGCTCGTAGGCGCGCTGGGTCGTGTCCAGCCCCCGGCCGACCTTGTCGAGCTGCTCGAGGAAGCGCTCCCACTGGTCGGCGAAGCCCGCGAGCAGTTGCAGGATCTCGTCCGAGGTCCGCTCCAGCGCGAAGGCGTCCACCGCCTGCCGGAGCACGGCGAGGACCGCGAACAGCGTCGACGGGGAGCACAGCACGACCCGCTGTGCGAGCGCGTGGTCGAGCAGCGCCGGGTCGTGCTCGTGCAGGAACGCGTAGACCTGCTCGTTGGGGATGAACAGCAGCACGAGGTCCAGCGTGCCGTCCTGCTCGTCGATGTAGCCGCGGCTGGCGAGCTCCTTGACGCGGGCGCGGGCGGCCTTGAGGAACGCCGCGGTGGCCTGCTCGCGGGCACCCTCGGTGTCGGCTTCGAGCAGTTCGAGGTACCCGGTCAGCGGGAACTTGACATCCATGTGCACGACCCGGTCACCGGGCAGCAGGAAGGTGACGTCCGGCCGGCTGCCGCTGCGGGTGGTGACCTGGGTGCGGTAGTTGACGCCCGGGACGAACCCGGCGGTGCGCAACACGTCCTCGGCCATGCGCTCGCCCCACTGCCCGCGGGCCTGGGCGTTGGTCAGCGCCTGGGTGAGCGTCGCGGTCGTGCGTCCGAGCTCGGTGTGGGCGCGGGCCACCCCGGCGAGCTGCTCGGACACCTCGCCGAGCTGCCCGGCCCGCGCGGCATCGAGCCGCTGCACCAGGGCGGTGACCTCCCCGAGGGTCGCGTGCATGCGCTTGAGCTCCGCGTCGATCAGCTCCTTGCGGGTGTCGAGGTGGGCGACGCCGGTACGGGTGCGCGCATCGAGCTGCTCGGAGGCGACCGCGACGAGCGTCTCCACCGCCCGCTGCAGCTCCCCGGCGTCCACAGCCGGCGTGGGTGCCGGCGGCTCACCTCGACCGAGGCGCGTAGCCACGATCGCTGCCAGTCCCCCGGCGACCACCGCCACCAGCAACGCGACCAGCACGACCTCCATCGTCCCCACACGAGCCTCCTCACCCACGCCGTCGCACCGCCGACCCCGGCGACGTCCGT
>JBKHDS010000186.1:0-5159 GCA_046541215.1 Nitriliruptoraceae bacterium | reverse complement strand
TCGGCGCGGACCTCGGCGCCGTTGTGGAAGACGTGCGGTCCGCTCGCCTCGAGCGTCCGGTGGAGCGCGCCGACGCCGTCGCGCATCCGACCGGTGGCGTACCCGACACGTACCCCGGCGGCCTCGGCGCGGGCGATGGCGTCGACCACCGGGCGGGTCGGACCGGGCTCCGGGCCGACCAGGGTGCCATCGACGTCGCAGACCAGGTAGCGGCAGGGTGCGGGCTCCCACTCCTCGAAGCGCCCGCCGGGTCGCAGGCCCTCGGGCAGGGTGGTGGCAGGCAGGCTCACCCGAGCGCCTTGACCTGGCCGAAGCGGTCCTCGTAGTTGGCGAGGTTCGTGTTGAGCGCGTTGAGGACCCGACCCACCATGGTCGGCGCGATGCGCACCCGCGAGACCACCTCGGCGTTCACCTTGCCGGCCTCCTGGGAGGGCTGGAGCTGGCAGAAGTCCAGGGTGAACTCGTGTGGGGAGTGGGAGACGACCAGGAAGTTGGCGTACTCGCCGTGCTTGTGGTCGTCGGGGACGACGATCTGGACCTGCTTGTTCGTCGGCTGCTGCGGGGTCGGGTCGGGGTTCGGCGTGTCGCTCACTGGCGTGCCTGTTCGTCGGTGGCCTGGGCGGTCAGGCTAGCGGTGGCCCGTCTAGGCTCCCGATGTCCCTTCGACCGCCACCTCCCGATACCTCGGAGCTGCCGTGACCCTCGGCCCCCTCACCGACGCCGTCGCCACCGCCACCCAGGAAGCGCTCGCGGGCGTCCCTCGCATCTGGGACCGTGACCACACCTGGTGGTCGGACGACCCGACCGAGCTCGCGGACCGGCTCGGGTGGCTGGACGCCCCGAGTCGTGCACTCGACGAGGCAGAGCACCTCGCTGAGCTCGCCGCGGGCGTGCGCGCCGACGGCATCACCGACGTCGTGCTGGTCGGGATGGGTGGCTCGTCGCTGTACCCGTCGGTGCTCAGGGACACCTTCGGGCCGCAGCCGGACGGGGTGCGACTGCATGTGCTGGACTCGACCGACCCCGGCGCCGTGCTCGCCGTCGAACGTGCGGTCCCCTGGGAGACCACCCTCGTCGTGCCGGCCTCGAAGTCCGGCGGCACGCTGGAGACCCTCAGTCACCTCGACCGGTTCGAGGCACGTCTGCGCGAGGTCCACGGTGACGACGCGGCGCGCTACGTCCTGCCCATCACCGACCCCGGCAGCAGCCTCGCCGAGCGCGCCGAGGAGCGCGGCTACCGCGGCCCGGCCTTCGGACAGCTGGACGTCGGGGGACGCTTCTCCGCCCTGACGCCCTTCGGGCTGCTGCCGGCGACCCTCCTCGGCCTGGACGTCGTCGAGCACGTGCAGGGTGCGCTGGAGATGCTCGAGGTCGCACGCAGCACCGATGCCGGCGTCAACGCACCGGCCGTGCTCGGTGCCGTGCTCGCCGCCGGCGTGCGCACCGGCCGGGACAAGCTGACCCTGCTCCTCCCCGACGATGCCGCCAGCTTCGAGGTGTGGATCGAGCAGCTGGTGGCCGAGTCGATCGGCAAGCACGGTGTCGGCATCGTGCCGGTGCTCGGGGAGACCCCGGCCAACGCCCACTTCGGCGAGGACCGGCTGGTCGTCGCGCTGGGCGAGCACCTGGAGATCGCCGAGCTGCTCGCGGCGCGGATCCCCGTCGTCCAGCTGCCCTGGCACGGCCCGTCCCAACTGAGCGCCGAGGTGGTCCGCTGGGAGTTCGCCACCGCCGTCGTGGGCGCCCTGGTCGACATGAACCCCTTCGACCAGCCCGACGTGCAGGCGGCGAAGACCGCCACGGCACGCGTGCTGGCGTCGGGCGAGGACCTGCCCCCGGCCACCACCCCCGACGAGGTCCTGGCGACCGTGACAGCGGGCGACTTCCTGGGGCTGCTCGCGTTCGTCACACCCGGGGGCGAGGACGAGGCGCGGGTGCGCGCGTGGGCCGAGCAGCTCCGCAGCACGACGGGCGTGCCGGTCACGGTCGGCATCGGGCCGCGCTACCTGCACTCCACGGGGCAGCTGCACAAGGGTGGCAGTGACCGGGCGGCCTTCCTGCTCATGGTCGGCGATGACCCCGAGGATGCGGAGATCCCCGGCCGGCCCTACGGGTTCTCGCGGCTGAAGCGCGCCCAGGCAGCGGGCGACCTCGCGGCCCTGCGTGCCGCCGGTCGGCGTGTCGCGCACATCCCGATGTCGCTGGTCGGCGGCTGAGCAGAGCCCGGATCAGCCGCAGGCGCGGACCTGGGCGAGCCCGGATCAGCCGCAGGCGCGGATCTGGGCGAGCCTGGATCAGCCGCGGGTGCGGACCTGCCCGAGCCCGCCGTCGACACCCAGCACCTGCCCGGTGATCCAGTCGTTCGCCGGGTCGAGCAGGAACACCACCGCGCTGGCGATGTCCTCACCGGTGCCGAGCCGGCCCAGCACGTGCATCTTGCGGCTCGCCTCGGCCTGGCTCTCGTTGGCGACCAGCCGTTCGGTCATCTTCGAGGCGACCAGCCCCGGGGCGACGGCGTTGACGCGCACGCCCTTCGCGCCGTAGGTCGCTGCCGCGGAGCGCGCCAGCGAGATGATCCCGCCCTTGGCGGCGGCGATGGCCTCGTGGTTGGCGATGCCGGTCTGTGCCGCCGCGGAGCTGGCCAGCACGATCGAGCCACCCCCGTCGCGCATCGCCGGCGCTGCCGCACGCACCACCGCGAAGGCGGAGGTCAGGTTGAGGGCGATGGTCTCGTGGAACTCCTCGGGCGTGGTCAGGTGGGCGGGCTTGAGCAGCACCGAGCCGACGAGGTTCGCGACCCCGTCGAGCCGGCCGTGGCGGTCGAGGACCTCGCCGACGAGGTCGCCGACCGCGCCGATGTCGCGAGCATCGACGGTGTGTGCGCTGGCCCCGACCTCCTCAGCGAGCGAGCCCACAGCCGTCCCGTCACGGCTGGCGAGCGCGAGCGTGGCCCCGCTGGCGGCGAGCCGCCGTGCCGTGGCGCTGCCAGCAGCGCCGGTGGCCCCGATGATGAGGTGGACGGGGGAGTCGGACATGCTGGGCTCGCTTCGACGGGGGAGGGGTTCACGGCGGGTTCGGCTCCACCGTCGAGGCCGGATCAGGTGCCGCTGCCGGGTCAGACCTCGGTCCCGGGTCAGCTGCGGGCCGCCGGCACCGTCGGCTCGACGCCCGCGTCGCGGCACACGCGCGCCCACAGCTCGCCCGCCTCACCGCGCTCCGGCACGGTCCAGGGCACCTTGTGCACGCTGCGCGGCCGCCGGTCATGCCAGAGACGACCAGCCTCGGGCAGGTCCGCGGCCAGAGCGAGGTAGACGATCGTGTCCGCCCCCTCGTCGGTGTCGCGCAGGATCGGCCCGGTGAGCTTGCGGAAGCCCGGCAGCGAGGACTCGACCCCCGGGGTCAGCGCCCAGCCGGGGTGCACCACGTGGAAACCCACACCGGTGGCACCGAAGCGTCGCTGCCACTCGTGTGTCAGGGTGACCTGGGCGCGCTTGGCACGGGCGTAGGCGACGGTGCCACGGTACTCACCGGGTGAGTCCACACGGGCGGTCACGAGCTTCTCGGCGTACATGCCGCCGGAGGTGACGGTGACGACCCGGCTCGGCGCCGCCGCCGCGAGGCTGGGTAGCAGCAGCGAGGTGAGCAGGAACGGCGCTACGACGTGCACCTGGTAGGTCCGCTCCAGACCGTCGACGGTGAGCGCCTTCTCACCGAACAGTGCCCCGGCGTTGTGCACCAGCACGTCGATCCGTCCGTCCTCGGCCTCGCGCCGCTGTGCGAACCCCCGCACCGAGACGAGGTCGCCGAGGTCGAGCAGGTCGGTCTGCAGGGCCTCGTCCAGGTCGCGGCCGAGATCCGCCTGCAGCCGCGCCCGTGTCTGGTCGGCCTTCTCCTCGGAGCGAACGGTGACGAGCACCCGGGCACCGCTGCGCAGCAGCGCTCGGGCGGTGGCGTACCCCAGCCCGGAGTTGGCTCCGGTCACGACCACGCGCCGTCCGTGACCCTCGAGGTCGGTCAGGGGCGTCCAGTCCTCCAGACGCGAGCGGAGCGCGTGGCCGATCCTCGAGAAGGAGAGGACGACGGTGGCCTCCAGGGCCGCGTCGACCGCGCGGGTCAGGGGAGCGGGCAGGGTGGACACGGGCGTCTCCGGCACGTCGGTGGTGGGCAGGGAGGGGCTCGAACCCCCGACCTCCGCGGTGTAAACGCGGCGCTCTGGCCAGCTGAGCTACCTGCCCGTTCGGCTCCGACGTGGACGCCAGACGGGCGCCAGCCTACCGCCGTGCTGCCTACGCTCGGAGCGACGGCTCGCGGATCGACGTGGAGGTGCTCCGGTGGACACGGTCGGATCCTGGCTCGAGGTCCTGCACACCCGCTACCCCCCGGCGCAGGCCGCCGACTGGGACAACCCGGGCCTGCAGGTCGGTGACCCGGCCTGGCCCGTGGCCCGGGTGCTGGTGACCCTGGACGTCACGCCGGCGGTCCTCGCCGAGGCGGCGACGGTTCCCGACACCTTCGTCATCGCCCACCACCCGGTGCTCTTCCGGCCCCTGGCGCGGCTGACCCCCGGCACGGCCCCCGGGCGCCTGGCGTTGGAGGCGGCGACGCGGCGCATCGCGGTGGCGGCCGCGCACACCAACCTCGACGTCACCGACGATGGGGCCGACACCAACCACCCGGTGGTGGTCGCCCTCGGGCTCGAGGAGGTGGCCCCGCTCACCGTGGAGCTGCGCGAGGCTGCCCGGCTGAAGCTCGTCACCTTCGTCCCCCCCGAGGCCGTCGGCGCGGTCCTGGATGCGGTCAGCGCGGCCGGTGCCGGCCGCATCGGCACCTACGAGCGGTGCTCGTTCCGCGTGAGAGGGACCGGGACCTTCCGAGCCCTGCCCGGCAGCGACCCCTACTCCGGCCCCGGCATCGGTGAGGACGCCGAGGAGGAGGAGCAGCGCCTGGAGGTGGAGCTGCCCCGTGCTCGTGCCGGTGCCGTGGTCCGTGCGCTGCAGGCCGCCCACCCCTACGACGAGGTGGTGTTCGACCTCGTGCCGCTGCTCGACGGCGCGCCGCTGGGGTTCGGCCGGGTCGGGACGCTGCCGCACGCCTCGACCCTCGCGGCGGTCGCCGCGCGCATCCGCGTCGGGCTCCCGGCTCCGCACCTGCGCTACGCG
>JBKHDS010000185.1:0-5163 GCA_046541215.1 Nitriliruptoraceae bacterium | reverse complement strand
GCGCCGCTCGTGGCCGAGGTCCGCACCCCCGCCGACCGCGGTGGTCGCCTCGACACCATCAAGCGCTACGTGCTGGTGACCAAGCCCCGCATCATCGAGCTGCTGCTCGTGACCACCGTGCCGGCCATGGTCGTGGCCGAGCAGGGCTGGCCGTCGACGTGGCTGGTGCTCGCGACGCTTCTCGGCGGGACGCTGTCGGCCGGGAGCGCGAACGCCCTCAACAACCACCTCGACCGGGACATCGACCGACGGATGCGGCGCACGGCCGCGCGACCGACCGCCACCGACGAGATCGCGCCCCAGGGGGCGCTGATCCTCGGTCTCGTGCTGGGGGTCCTCGGGTTCGCATGGCTGACGGTGTTCGTCAACGTCGTCGCGGCGGCGCTCGCCACCGGTGCGATCCTGTTCTACATCTTCGTCTACACCCTCTGGCTCAAGCGGCGCTCCTCCCAGGGCGTGGTGATCGGGGGCATCGCCGGCTGCGTCCCGGTGCTGACAGGGTGGGCGGCGGTCACCGGTGGCGATCTCGCCGACCCCCGGCCCTGGCTGCTGTTCGCGATCATGCTCTGGTGGCAGCCGCCGCACTTCTGGGCGCTCGCGATGAAGTACCGCGAGGACTACGCCGCGGCCGGGCTGCCGATGCTGCCCGTCACCCACGGCAACGAGGAAGCGACGCGCCAGATCCTGCTCTACAGCTACCTGCTGCTGAGCGTGGTGCTCCTCTACGTCGCCGGGGCACAGGCTGGCTGGCTGTTCATCGTCCCCGCCGCGCTGCTCACGACCGTGTGGCTGCTGCTCGCCCACGAGCTGCGTCGGGCGGTGGACGTGCGCACCGCGATGCGGTTGTTCGGGTTCTCGACGCTCTGGCTCGCCCTGATCTTCGTCGCGGCGGCGGTCGACGCGGCCCTGTGACCGACCCGCGGTGCCACCGCGCACCCGCTCGCTCGCCGCGCTCCCTCCCGGAGCCGATCGCGCTCCTCGGCCCCGCCGGCCAGCGGGCGCCAGGCGTCAGCTGGGCTCGGGCCGCAGCACGAGCCGATCGGTGGCGGCTGCCTCCACCGCTGCGGCGGAGAACCGGATCGGGAGGGTCTCGCCGCGGGCCCACGGCTCGGCCTGGTCGCTGTAGTGCGGGCTGAAGGGGCGCCCGGACTGCCCGGAGATGTGGATCCAGCGCCCGGCATCCAGGTCGCCGAGGTCGACGAGGTAGCGCATCGACGGCACCCAGTCGACCTCGTAGCCGGAACGGGCGTCCCAGCCGGTGGCGTTGACGATGTCGCTGCCTCCGGCTAGCTCCAGCGGCCCCCGGTTGAACAGCCGCTCGAGCAGGCCGATACCGGAGGTGCCGTAGGTCGAGTGGGTGAGCGTGAGGGTGTGCATCGCCCCCCAGCGCCAGGTGCCCGGGTCCGCACCGAACCGGGCTTGCAGCTCCTCGGCAGCCGCCGCCATGGCGTGGTGCAGGATCCCGTCCCGGCTCTCCCGCTCGGGGGTGGTGACGTCGTCCCACCAGGCTGCCTGCGGGTCGTCGACGAGGGTGCGCACCACCTCCCACCAGCGGCCACTGCCCGACGGCCGGGCCCACTCGGGCAGCTCGTCGTGGAAGGTCGCCGCCAACAGGTGTCGCCAGGTCGCGTTGAAGGCGGCAGCGCCCGCACGACCGACCTCGTCCTGCAGGTCCCAGTCAGCGAGCGTCTCCTGGACCGCGACGACCCCCTCGTGGTCGCGCGCGTCCACGCCGAGCAGCACCGGCACGAGCGTGGCCGCGTTGCCGTTGTGGGCGTCGAGCTGGACCTCGAGCAGGTCGTCCAGGGTGAGCCTCTCACGCCCCTGCAGCAGCTCGGTGATGCGCGCAGCGCGGTAGCCGACGTTGTGGTCGAGGGACAGGAACGGCTCGCTGCCGGTCGGGACGACGGGCTGGTTCGCGGTGACGATCACGCCCTCGGGCGGGTCGAAGGACCAGGGCAGCTCCTCGAACTCGAGGAACCGCTCCCAGGTGGCCTCGCCGGTCCAGCCGGGCAGCGGCAGGGTGCCATCCCCGCTGGCGCGGACCGGGATCCGGCCGGGTGCCTGGTAGCCGATGTGGCCGTCGACGTCGGCGTAGACGAGGTTCTGGGAGGGCACCTGGAAGCGCCGCGCCGCCTCGCGGAAGCTGGCCCAGTCCTGGGCACGCATGAAGTAGGGCACCGCATCGACGGTCGGGACCGGATCGAGCGCGACCCAGCGCAGCGCCACGGCGTGCTCGAGGTCCTCGCCGGCGTCGGGCCCCATCGCGCCGAGGGGGCCGTCAGCCACCTCGGTGCCCGCCCCGGACACGTCGGAGAACAGCGGGCCGTTGCGGGTCGCGCGGACCGTGAGCGTGACGTCCTCGCCACCGGCGACCCGGAGCGTCTCGGTGCGGGTCTGAAGGGGCTCCCACCCATCCTCGGTGAGGTAGCGGTCCCCGTCGAGGCGCTCGACGACGAGATCCGTGACGTCCGCTCCGAGGTTGGTGAACCCCCAGGCGACCCGGTCGGTCTGGCCGATGATGATCCCGGGCATCCCGGCGAAGGAGTAGCCGAGCACGTGGTAGGGGCAGTCCGGCCCGACCGGCTCGCAGCGCAGGCCGACCTGATACCACAGCGAGGGCTGACTGGGGCCGAGGTGGGGGTCGTTGGCCAGCAGCGCCGCGCCGGTCGCCGACCGCTCGGGGCCGACCACCCAGGAGTTGGAGCCGATGCCGTCCTCGCTGCCATCACCGAGGAGCTCGGGCGCGGCCGCGAGCGCCTCCTGGGCAGCCTGCAGCGCCCGCTGCACCTGTGGCGCGGTCGTCTCGGTGCTGCGGGTGGCTGCCCCGGTGGCCACCGGCGCCTGGTCGGGGTCGGACGCACCGGCCGCTGGCACGTACCGACCATCGACGATGCGTCCTGCCGCCGTCAGGATCGGCGGGTGCCGGTCGTCGGGGAAGCCCGGGAAGAGGTCCTGCCAGGCGCGGTCGGGGCCGAGGTCGGTCGCGAGCAGCCGGGCGCGCAGGAGCTCGTCCTCGAGGTTGGCACGCAGGTCCCAGGCCATGGCCTTCAGCCACGCCACCGAGTCGGCGGGGGTCCAGGGCTCCGGGACGTAGCCGCGCGGGCCGGAGAGGGGGAGCAGCGCGTGCTCGAGCGACAGCCGTGCCCCGGAGCGTCCCTTGAGCCAGGCGTTCACGCCCTCGGCGTAGGCCTCGAGCATGGCGAGCGTCTCGTCCTCGAGCAGGTCGAGCTCGGCCTCGGCGACCCGCCGCCACCCGAGCGTGCGGATGAAGGCGTCCGTCTCCACCTGCGAGGAACCGAACAGCTCCGCGAGGCGGCCGGCGGTGATATGGCGCCGGATGTCCATCTCCCAGAACCGGTCCTGGGCGTGGACGTAGCCCTGGGCGCGGAACAGGTCAGCGCTGGTGCGTGCGACGATGGTCGGGACCCCATGCTCGTCCCGCACCACCTCGACCCGGTCGTCGAGGGGGGACACCGCCACCTCGCCGTCGGTCCGTGGCGCGCTGCGCTGCACCGTGACGACACCGGCAGCGGGGAGGACCAGCACCGCGAGTAGGGCGAGGCCGGCCAGGACGACCCCGAGACGCACGAGGACGAACAACGGGCTCCCTCCCATCCGAGATGACCCGCGGCAGCCTACGCTCGAAGGCGACCGCGACGACAGGCGAGCCGATGGCACGGTGCAAGGTCGGGGTGCAGCTGCACCCCCAGGCGACGACGACCGAGGCGCTGGTGGCGGCGGCCCGGGCGGTCGATGAGCTCGGGTTCGACTCGCTGTGGACCTGGGACCACTTCTTCCCCCTGTACGGGGACGAGGACGCCGCTCACTTCGAGGGACTCACCCTGCTGACCGCCTTCGCGATGGCGACCGAGCGGGTGACGATCGGCAACCTCGTCACCTGCTCCTCCTACCGCAACCCGCACCTGGTCGCGGACATGGCGCGCACGATCGACCACCTCAGCGGTGGCCGGGTCGTGCTCGGGATCGGGGCGGGCTGGTTCCAGCGCGACTACGACGAGTACGAGATCGCGTTCGGGACGGGTGGCGGTCGTCTGCGTGATCTCGAAGCTGACCTGTACCGCATCCGGCGTCGTCTGGACCGGCTCACGCCGCCGCCGAAGGGCGACCTGCCCATCATGATCGGTGGGGGTGGGGAGAAGGTCACCCTGCGGCTGGTCGCGGAGCACGCGACGATGTGGAACGGCATCGCGGAGCCGGAGGTGCTGGCCCACAAGAACCGGGTGCTGGACGACTGGTGCGAGCGCCTCGGTCGCGACCCCGCCGAGATCGAGCGGACGGCGCTCATCAACGACCGTGATGCCGACCGGCTCGACGAGTACCTCGAGGCAGGCATCCAGCACCTGATGGTTGGGTGCGCTGATCCCTTCGACCTTGGGCTGGCCAAGGCGCTGCTGGCGGCCGCGCAGGCCTGACCGGGGAGGGCCGGCCACCCCGGGGGCGGTCGTCCCTTGACATCGGTTGAACGCGCGTTCACGATGTTGAACATGCAGTCAGCACCTACGCCGCCGATCCCGGACGACCGGACCACCCCGGCCCGCATCCGCGATGCCGCCATCGTCTGCTTCGCCGAGGTCGGTGTGGCCGCGACCCCGGTCCGGCGCATCGCCGAGGTCGCGGGCGTGTCCCCGGCGCTCGTCATGCACCACTTCGGCTCCAAGGACGCGCTGCGGGCCGCCTGTGACCAGTACGTGGCGGCGGTGATCCGGGAGCGCAAGTCCGAGGCGGTCCAGGCTGGTCCGGGTCTCGACCCCGTCGCGACGCTTCGCGACCAGGGCGACGGCCCGCCGCTGCTGGCGTACCTGGCCCGCACGCTGACCGACGGTTCACCGCACGTGGCCGGGCTCCTGGACGAACTCGTCGCTGATGCGGTCGCCTACACCGCCGAGGCCGAGGCCTCCGGGATGCTGCGAGAGAGCGACGACCCGCGGGCCCGCGCGGCCGTGATGCTGCTGTGGTCGCTCGGTGCCGTGGTCCTGCACGAGCACGCCGAGCGGCTGCTGGGTGTGGACCTGCTCGGCGGGCCCGAGCAGCTGCTGGGGTACGTGCGCCCGGCGTTCGAGATCCTCGGTCAAGGGGTCTTCACGCCGACGGCCTACGCGCAGATGTCGGCCGCTCTTGCGGCCGCGGACCCGATGTCGG
>JBKHDS010000184.1:0-5190 GCA_046541215.1 Nitriliruptoraceae bacterium | reverse complement strand
AAGCGCAGGGCTGGTCGGCACGGGCGGTACCGCGGTCCCACCCCGACCGGACCGCGGCCGCGGGGGGGGGGATCGCCCGGCCTGGGACCGGCCGGGACGCTTCCCTGTCGTGCTCGAGGGCGAGGTCCCGAGATGTGTCACCTGCGGTGGGGCGGTACGTGCGAAGCCGAGCCACCTCACGCAGCTGGATGCGACCCGGTTCACCCCGAAGACCGACCCGCGGATCCGGCTCCGGGGCCGCTTCGACACCCTCCACGCGCTCACTCTCGTCACCGCCGCCCGCGCCCGAGCCGACGGGTGGGAGGCGCTGGGTGCCGACCTCGACACGCTGGCCGCGTACTGTCGCGAGCTCCTCGCGGCGGAGTACCACGGTCGGGCCCCAGGGCCGGTCGCCGTGGCCGGCCTCGACGAGGACACGATCCACCACGCCAGCCACCATCCCGAGGAAGCGGTCGGGCTGCCCCACCTGGTCCCGGACGGCACCCACCCGGAGGTCCTGCACTGGCTGAACCTGCTGCGCTGCCAGGTCCGCGAGGCCGAGGTCCTCGTCCTCGACGCCTACCCTCCCGGCAGCAGCGAGGTCGCGGGCGCGCTCGCGCACGCGGTCAACCGACTCTCCAGCGCGGTGTACGTGCTGGAGCTGCGTACCGCCGCCGCCGTCGGGGGACCGTCGTGAGCAGCGCCGCCACCACCGGGGGCCGTCGTGAGCAGCTCCGCCACCGCTCGGCCACGCACGGGAGCAGCAGCTTGACCACGACACGGTCCGCGCTGGATCCGCGCCTGCCGCCCGCCCAGCTGCTGGAGGTTGCCGCCCGACTGCAGGGTGGAGCCACCACCGGCCTACGGGAGGTGCCGTTGGCGACCGCACGGCTGCACACCGGCGTCGACCTCGGCACGGCCTACGTCGTGGTCGTCGTGGTCGATGACGACGGCACCCCGGTGGCGGTCGCCTCACGGGCGGCGGGCGTGGTCCGTGACGGTGTCGTGGTCGACTTCGCGGGCGCCACGGCGATCGTGGCCGAGCTGGTCGCCGAGGTGGAGGGGCAGCTCGGCCGTGAGCTCACCACCGCCGCCACGACCTACCCACCGGGGGTGCCGCTCGCCGAGGTCCAGGCGTGCCGGTACGTCGTCGAGGCCGCCGGGCTCGAGTGCACGGTCCTGGTGGACGAGCCGACCGCAGCCAACGCGGTGCTGGGGGTGCGCGACGGCGCGGTCGTGGACGTCGGTGGCGGGACCACTGGCACCGCCATCCTGCACGACGGCGTGGTCGTCGCGGTGGCGGACGAGCCCACGGGTGGGACCCACGTGAGCCTGGTGCTGGCGGGCGGGCTCGGTTGCAGCCTCGAGGAGGCCGAGCGCGTCAAGCTCGACCCCGTCCGCCAGCCGGAACTCCTGCCGCGCGTCCGGCCGGTGTTCGAACGGATCGCCCGGATCATCGCCGGGCATCTGGAGGGCCACGCGGTCGACCGCATCCACCTCGTCGGCGGCACCGCTGCCTTCCCCGGCATGGCCGAGGTGGTCGCCACCGGGACCGGCCTGCCGGTCACCTCCCCCCCACACCCTCTCTTGGTCACCCCGCTCGGCGTCGCGCTCCACGACCCGGGCGAGCTGGCTGCCAGCGACCCCACCCCACGGGAGATCCACCATGGCTGACGACTTCGCCCTGCGCGCGTACTGCTACCTCGACCGGATGCAGCCGCAGTACGCCTCGTTCACCGGGACCGTCACCGAGGGTGACCTGCCCGTCGAGGGCATGGCGAGCCTCTACGTGGAGATGGCCCCCGGGAACTGGGTGTTCCGCATCGTGGACGTGGCGGTGAAGGCGACGACCGCACGCCCGGGCGCCCAGATCGTCGAGCGCGAGTTCGGGATGTTCGAGCTGCACTCGCACTCCCAGGCCGACGTCCAGCGGGCCGGCGAGGTGGTGCTCGCCGAACTCGGGCTGGACATCAGCGAACGGCTCAAGCCTGCGATCGCCTCGATGCAGGTCATCACGAACGTGGACCCGTACCAGGCGCAGCTGCTGAACCGCTTCACGAAGGGCATGATGCTGGTCGCCGGTGAGACGATGCTCGTGCTGGAGTGCGCCCCCGCCGCCTACATCAACCTCGCCGCGAACGAGGCGGAGAAGGCCGCCCCCGTCAACCTCATGCACATCAGCTCCGTCGGCCGCTTCGGGCGCCTGTGGATGTCCGGGTCGGAGGCTGACATCCTGGCCGCCCGCGATGCTGCGGTCACCGCGATCGAGTCGATCGACGGCCGACCCGCCTGAGGAGCCCACCATGGGACGCCGGTTCATCACCGCCCAGGACATCGACGACCTGATCGCCGAGGGCCATCGTGAGCTGCGGGTCGACGCGACCACGCGCCTGACCGACCTCGCCCGCGAGCGTGCACGCGATCGCGGGGTCACGCTCGTCGAGACGGCCGGGGCGGGAGGGGCGCAGACCGTCGCGGTTACGACCGCGGCCGCACCCGTTCCCGGCCATGCACCCGTGGCGGCGCCTGCCCCGGCCTCAGGCCCCCTCACTTCGGGCGGGCGTGGGGCCGAGAGCACCCCGGCGCCCGGCCCGGCGGACCTCGCCGAGCATCCCCGGCGGAAGCTACGCGCCGCGATCCGTGCCGGTGTGGTCGCGGAGTTCGGGACGGCGCCTCCCGGGCTGGACGCGGCCATCGGACGGGTCCTGGACCGGTTCGGCATCGAGGACTGAGCCGCTCCTTTCCGGACCGAACCGAGGATCCCCGAGCGAGCGCCGACCAGAGCGCCCGTGCCGCTCGGACGGTGTCCAGCGGACCGGCGGTGCCGCTTCCGCCGTTCGTAGGGTGAGACCACCGTGCCGTAGCGCGCCTCGAGCATCGACGTGAGCGGAGGTCCCAGCGGGCACCGGGACGAGCACGACGTCCCGGATCGAGCGCGGTGGCCGGATGCCCGACCGAGACGACGAGGAGACGGCCATGCAGACCGCGAAGACCCTGGGGGTCCTGATCGGGCTCGCCGTTGCCATCGGCATCGTGGTCGCGATCGCGGCGAACCTCCTCTTCGACGATCCATCGGGGAACACCGCGCTCGCCGCCGGAGCGATCACCGGCCTCGTGGTCGTGCTGGTCCTACGGCCGATCGAACGGCACCTTCATGGCGACGACCGCTGACGGAGGAGGTACCGGCCGGATCGCGGGAGGAGGTGGCGCGCGGTGTGCGCCACCAGGATGAACCGGGCTCGCGGGCGGGAACATTAGTCCGTACATTTCGCGTTGGAAGGTGCGGTGCCCGCTCGGGCCACCGACCATCCCACGACCGTTCCCGTAGCCGCTCCTGGAGGAGTCCCCGTGTCCCAGACCCACGCCGCGACGACCGTGTGCGTCGACCCCGACGCGCTGCACGACCGCCTCGACGAGGTCACGTTCATCGACGTCCGCACCCCGGGCGAGTTCGAGTCCGTGCACATCCCCAGGGCGGACAACCTGCCCCTCGACACCCTCGATCGCCACGTGGACCGGGTCCGCGAGCTGGTGGATGCCGGCGCCGAGGTGGTGCTCGTCTGCCGCTCCGGCAACCGAGCGCACCAGGCTCAGGAGGCGCTGGCCGGCCACGGGCTGCCCCAGTTGCCGATCCTGGAGGGCGGCATGCTCGCCTGGCAGGCCAGCGACGGCCCGGTGGTCCAGGACGTCATCCGCTGGGACCTGGAGCGCCAGGTCCGCTTCGTCGCGGGGCTCATCGTCCTCACCTCGATCCTCGTCAGCATCGTCTGGCCGCCCGCACGGTTCGTCGCGGGTGCGGTCGGGGCGGGGCTGGTGTTCGCGGCGGTGACGAACACCTGCGCCATGGGGATGCTGCTGTCGAAGCTGCCCTACAACCGGCCGAAGTCGGCCTGATCGGTCCCTGTGATGGCTGAGCCGACCCCGGGTCTCCCTGCGGCCCCCACGACCACACCGACGACCCGGGGTCGTGCGCTGTTCCACCGCTTCATCCCACTGCGGGGCTGGCTGCACCGCTCGGACGCCGGTTCACGCCGAGCGGACCTGCTCGCGGGCCTCACGGTCGCCGCCATGCTCGTGCCGCAGGGCATGGCCTACGCGTCCTTGGCGGGCATGCCCCCGTGACCGGCCTGTACGCCTCGACCGTGCCGATGGTCGCCTACGCCATCCTCGGGACCTCCGGCCAGTTGTCCTTCGGACCGGTCGCGATCGTGTCGTTGCTGACCGCCTCGACCATCGCCCCGCTGGCGGACGGTGACCCGTCCCGGTACGTCACGCTGGCGGCCCTGCTCGCCGTCCTCGTCGGAGCGGTCCAGGTGTTGCTGGGTGTGCTCCGCGCCGGCCGGCTGACGACCCTGCTCTCCCACCCCGTCATCGCCGGGTTCACCTCGGCCGCAGCGATCGTGATCGCGACGAGCCAGCTGGACAAGCTCTTCGGCGTCGGCGTCGGACAGCCCGAGGGCTGGCTCGAGCGCATCACCGCGCTAGCGCGCGCACTGCCCGACACCAGCCTGCCGACCCTCGTGGTGGGCGTCGTCGCGATCGCGCTGCTCGCGGGGGGACGACGTCTCGGCCCGAAGGTGCCGACGCCGCTGCTGGTCGTCGCGCTCGCAACGGTCGCGGTCCCCCTGCTCGACCTCGAAGCCCGCGGCGTCGCCATCCTCGGTGAGGTCCCCGGCGGCCTCCCCCTGCCCGCGCTCCCCGCAGCTCCCCTCGACACCCTGGTCGCTCTGCTCCCGGGTGCGGTGATCATCGCGCTGCTGTCCTACCTCGAGGGCATCAGCGTGGCCCGGGCCATCGCGGCCCGGACGCGCGACCGCATCGACCCGGACCAGGAGCTGCTCGCCTCCGGCGCCGCGAACCTCTCGGCCGGGCTGTTCCAGGCGTTCCCGGTCGCCGGGGGCTTCTCCCGCACCGCGGTGAACCACACGGCCGGTGCCCGCACGCCGCTGGCGAGCCTGGTCACCGCCGGCGCGGTCCTGCTCGCCTTGCTCGTGCTCGCTCCGCTGTTCACGACCCTGCCCGAGGTCGTGCTGGCGGCGGTCGTGCTCGTCGCGGTCGCCAAGCTGGTCGACCTGCGCGAGGGCGTGCACGCCTGGCGGATCGAACGCACCGACGGCATCGCGTTCTGGGTGACCTTCCTCGCGACCCTGCTCAGCGGCGTCGAACTCGGCATCGGCATCGGGGTGGCGACCAGCCTCGCGCTGTCGTTGT
>JBKHDS010000183.1:0-5221 GCA_046541215.1 Nitriliruptoraceae bacterium | reverse complement strand
GACCGGCTCGAGGCGCCGGTCTCGGTCGTCACGAGCTCGCACCTCTCTCGTGCCCCGAAGGGCTCCTCGGTGGTGACCTCGAGCCCCGTGGCCACCACCACCTCGTCGACCAAGCCGGACAGCTCCGCCTCGGCCTCGTCGATGCGGATCGTGGCCTCGCCGAACCGGGCGCAGCCGACCAGCACGAGCGCCAGCACGGACAGCGCCACCGCGCGTCCACCTCGCACCCGACCGGAAGCGTCCCGTTGCATCTCCACCACCTCGGTACCCGCGGCGCCTCCGGCTGGTCCCGCGACCACCGGCTGACCTCCGAGGGTACGGCTCCCGTCACCTGGCCCGCGGTGGCTCCCGGCACCTGGCCCACGTTGGTCGCCAGGGTGACCGCTCGTACACTGACCGTGGCCTGTCCGGGGATGGAGCCGCCCCCCTCCAGGTCACGACGAGGGAGCGACCGGTGACCGACGAGACCCTGTTGACCCTGTTCCGCGTCCTGGTCGGTACCGCCGTGCTGGCCTTCTTCGGAGCGTGGGCGGTGCGGCGTGGGCTGTTCCTCGTGCGGCTGACGAAGGCCGCGAAGCCGAACCCCGAGCGCAACATCCGCGCCGCTTTCCGGGCGAACCTCAAGCACGCCCTGGTCAACATCTTCGGGCACAAGAAGCTGCTGAAGTGGTCGCTGTCGGGGATCGCGCACTTCTGGGTGATGTACGCCTTCTTCGTGCTGCAGACCACGGTCCTGGAAGCCATCGGCGAGCTGTACGTCGGCCCGTCCTTCCAGCTACCGCTGCTCAACTCGATCAGCCTGTTCGGGGTCACCGCCTACGACGTGCTCGGGTTCTCGCAGGACCTGTTCGGCC
Organism: Nitriliruptoraceae bacterium; assembly: GCA_046541215.1. GTDB lineage: Bacteria > Actinomycetota > Nitriliruptoria > Nitriliruptorales > Nitriliruptoraceae > T1Sed10-7. The sequence goes on along the minus strand of JBKHDS010000183.1, from coordinate 4,367 downwards.
TGCTCTCGCTCACCGGGATCGCGATCTTCGCGACGATCCGCGCCTCCCAGGAGCCGCGCCGGAAGGGCCGCAGCTCCCGCTTCCTCGGCTCCAACCTCAACCAGGGCTGGTGGGTGCTCAGCGCCGAGGTGCTGGTCGTGTGGACCCTGTGGACCGCCCACGGCGTGCGTGCTGCCAAGGGCTACGCCCCCACCGAGGCCGCGTTCATCTCCAACCTCTTCGGCGAGGCGATGACCGGCATCGACCCGCTGACGCTGGAGTGGATCGGCGCCATCAACCTCGTCGCCCACCTCGCCATCGTCGGCGCGTTCCTCGTCTTCACCCTGCACTCCAAGCACCTGCACATCGTCACGATCCCCTTCCAGGAGCTGACCCGCGACCCGAACCGCGACAAGGCGCTGGGCAAGCTGACCTCCGAGCCGATCGACCTCGAGAACATGAGCGAGGAGGACGTGCTCGGCGTCGGCGCGATCGAGCAGTTCACCTTCGACCGCTTCCTGGACTTCCAGACCTGCACCGAGTGCGGCCGCTGCCAGTCGCAGTGCCCGGCCTGGAACACCGGCAAGCCGCTCAGCCCGAAGATCCTGATCCAGGACCTGCGCGACCACATGTACGCCAAGGGGCCGTTCCTGCTCGGGCAGGTCGACGAGGCCCACGCCGGGGACGTCATCAAGATCCCCCTCGTCGGTGACGAGCCGGGGGCGGAGGCGGTCATCGACTACGACGTGCTGTGGTCCTGCACCACGTGCGGCGCCTGCGTCGAGGAGTGCCCGGTCGACATCCAGCACGTCGACACCATCGTGGACCTGCGCCGCTACAAGGCGATGATGGAGTCGAGCTTCCCGGCGGAAGCCGGGGTGATGCTCAAGAACATCGAGACCGCCGGCGACCCGTGGGGGGTGGGGCAGGCCAAGCGCGAGGAGTGGACCGAGAAGCTCGGGTTCGACATCCCCGTCCTCGAGCCGGGTGAGGAGCAGGGCGGCCAGTACGAGTTCATCTTCTGGACCGGGTGCGCCGGGGCGGTCGACGACCGCTCGAGGAAGATCACCCAGGCCACCGCCCAGCTCCTGCACGACGCGGGGGTCAGCTTCGCGATCCTCGGCAAGCACGAGACCTGCACCGGCGACCCGGCCCGTCGGCTCGGGATGGAGTACCTGTTCCAGTCGCTGGCCAAGGCCAACATCGAGCTGCTGAAGAGCGTCGGTGCCGACCGGACGAAGATCGTCGCGTGGTGCCCGCACTGCTTCAACACCCTGAAGAACGAGTACCCGGACTTCGACGGGCACTTCGAGGTGCTGCACCACTCCGAGGTGCTCGCGAAGCTGATCGACGAGGGGCGCCTCATCGCCACCAACCAGCTCGACAAGCGGGTCACCTACCACGACCCGTGCTACCTCGGCCGCCACAACGAGGTCTACTCCACCCCGCGCCAGGTGGTGAACGCCGTGCCCGGGCTGCAGCCCACCGAGATGACCCGCTGCCGCTCGAACGGCTTCTGCTGCGGCGCGGGGGGCGCCCGGATGTGGATGGAGGAGACCATCGGCAAGCGGGTGAACATGGAGCGCGTGGACGAGGCGCTCGGGCTCGACCCGGAGCTGATCACGACCGCCTGCCCCTACTGCACCACCATGCTCGAGGACGGGATCGCGCAGAAGACCCAGGAGGGCACGCTGTCCGAGGGGCAGGTCGAGGTCCTGGACATCTCCGAGGTCCTGCAGCGCGGCCGGATGCTGCCGATGGCGGCGCAGGGGGTCACCCCGACCGGGGCGAGCACCGACGACCAGGCCTGAGGCGCACGCGCCGTCAGATCACTCCAGCGACCACGGCTCCTGGGTGCGCGACGGCTCGGCCAGCGCCACATCGAGCATCCACGGCTCGAAGGGGCGCACCGCGCCCTTGCCGTCCTCCTTAGCGGCGTACATGGCGAGGTCTGCCGCGCGGAGCACGCCGTCGCAGCCCTCGCCGTCGGTCAGCATCGCCACCCCGATGGAAGCCCCGACACGCACCAGGCCGTCCCCGACCGACAGGTCGTAAGGCTCGCTGAGCCGGAGCCGCAGCCGCTCGGCGACCATGAGCGCGGTGCCGCGATCGTCGACCTCGTCGAGCAGGACCGCGAACTCGTCGCCACCGAGCCGTCCGGCCGTATCCGCGTCCCGCAGGCTCGCCCGCACCCGACGGGCTGCCTCGGCGAGCAGCTGGTCTCCGAACCCGTGGCCGTAGCGGTCGTTGACGGGCTTGAAGTCGTCGAGGTCGACGAACAGCACCGCACCCGTGCGCGGCGGACGGCGTCGGAGACGGTCGTCGGTACGGAGGCGGAACAGGCGTAGGTTCGCCAGCTGGGTGAGCGGATCGTGGAAGGCGAGGTGTTCGAGCTCAGCCTCGAGCTCCTTCTCGCGGGTCACGTCCACGAGCACACCGCGCCGGAAGGGCCGGCCCGCATCGTCCTCCTGGAACCGGCACTGGTCCCGGATCCAGACCAGCGACCCGTCCTTGTGCCGCATCCGGTAGGTCAGGGTCAGCGGCACCGCGGCACCGCTGTCGCGGTGGGCATCGAGGTCGGAGAGGACCTCACGGCGGTCGGCGTCGTGCAGGAGCGAGCGCCACAGACCCGGGGTCGCGTACCACTCCTGTGGCGTGTAGCCGAGGAGCTCCTCGATGCGCGGGCTGATGTAGCTGGCCGCGATGTCGGCGCCTGGCTCGGTGAGGTAGACGACCGCCGGCACCTCCTCGACCATCTGGCGGTAGCTGGTCTCGGCGGCGGCGAGCTCGGTCTGGAGCCGCTTCTCCTCGGTCACGTCCTGGAGCAGGCCGATGGCCAGTCGGTCGCCGTGCTCGTCCTTCATGGCCGCGACGAGGAGCCGGCCCCACACGACGTGGCCGTCGCGGTGGAAGAAGCGCTTGTCCAGATCGAACCGGTCGATGCGTCCCGCCATGAGCTCGTCGAACAGCTCGTCGTTGCGCTGCTGGTCCTGCGGGTGCGTGAACTCCCGGAAGTGCAGCCGCGCGAACTCCTCCGGGGAGTAGCCGAGCATCCGACCGAGCGCGTCGTTGGTCAGGACCGTCCGCCCCCGCGTGTCGACGAGTCCGACACCGATCGGCGCCAGCGCGATGATGCGCGCGAGGACCTGGGCGGGCGTCGCCTCCAGCGACCTCGCCAGGTGGTGCGCGCCAACGACGGAGCCCGACACGTGCTCCGAGAGCGCCTCCTGCTGCGGACCGTCGTACGGCACCATGCCTCCCCACGAGCCGACGGCGTTCAGCCGACGGCCTAGCCTAGGCCGAACCGTGTGGGTCAGGGGTAGGGCCAGCTGTTCGCGACACACCCCCCGGTCCCCATCGACTGCTGCATCATGACCGGCGCGGGGGCTCCCGGCTCCTCGCAGCCAACGTGACCGAACCCGAGCGCGTGGCCCACCTCGTGGTTGACGAGGTAGCGACGGTAGGTCGTGAGGTCGTCGAAGTCGGGGGCGCCCTCTGCCCACCGCCAGGCGTTCAGGGCGGCGAACCGACCCGTCCAGCAGGAGTACCGCCCGACGGTGCGGAGCCCGACCTGCCCGCACAACCGATCCACGGTCGTCGGGGTCGCCAGCAGGACCCGAACCGCCGCCTCGCTGGGATCGTCCACGCGGACCAGGCGCCACCGGCGCGACCAGCTGCGAGGATCGCCGAGCGCCTCCTCCACCGCGGCGGTGAAGGCCAGGAGATCCTCACCGACGGCCGGCTCGAGCTCGACGGTGTAGGTCACCTCCGGCCCGTCGCCGACGGCCACACCCCCGGCCGCCACCTCGAAGCCTTCGGCGGTCCGCATGGCGACAGCATCGCCGCCGTCGAGGCGCAGATCCGCCTCGTCCACGACCGACGCGGACGGCACCATCGTGTCCCCATCGGTGGACCCACGCTCCGCCGCGTGCGGCTCAGCGTCCTCGTCCGCCGGCCGGTCCGTCCCGGCAGCGATCTCGTTCGCGCGGGCGATCGGCCAGGGGGTGAACCACCACCGCGCAGATCGGTCCGAAACCTCACCCGCTGCGGGTCCGAGCGCGCCCGGGGCGGCGACGGGCGCCGGGGGCGTCCTGCCACCCGGTGGCGCGGAGAGCGACGCGGACACGACCGCGGCTGCCCCCACCCCGAGGGTGAGCACCACGAGCACCGCGATCAGTCCGGAGACGACACGCCGATCCTGCAACCTCGCCGCTCGCCTCACCGGCCCCGCACCTCCATGCCATGCGGCTCAGTGTACGACGCTGCCTCGGAGCGTCGCCGGGGCGGACGGCGGTTAGTCTGGCTCGGACGGCACCGGCACGTCGTGGCGTGCCCCCATCCGCGCGGAGCGAGGACGATGGAGACCGCGGCGCTCTGGCTGCTCGGCA
>JBKHDS010000182.1:0-5294 GCA_046541215.1 Nitriliruptoraceae bacterium | reverse complement strand
ATGCCGAGGACTGATGTTGACGCATCTTGGGTGACGTGTTAGTCATGTTGCCCGAGTTGGTCCACGAGCAGGGCGAGTGTGGAGTTGCTGCCTCGGCAGTAGCGGAACGATCCGGAGGGCGAGGCAGGTGACGCGCGATGCATCCGACCGGCTCGCTGGAGCGCTGCTGACCGTGGGCGAGGTGGCCGGGATGCTCCGCGTCTCCACCATGACCGTCTACCGGCTCATCAAGGCAGGGGACCTGCCTGCCCTGCGCGTCGGGCGCAACTACCGCATCCGCGAAGCGGACGTGGCGACCTTCCTCGACCAGGGCGCCGTCGCCCGCGACGAAGCGAACGGATGACCTAGGTGGCCTCCAGCGCGATCGGCGTCGATATCGGGTCCCGCACCGTCACGGTCGCGGAGGTCTCGTCGGGTCGTGGGGCGACCCGGGTCACCAACTTCGGGGGCGTGGAACTCGCCCTCGACATCGCCCGTGAGGGGGAGATCCTCGATCCCTCCGCGGTCGCCGAGGCGCTGCGTGAGCTGCTCAGCACCGCGAAGGTCTCGGGTAAGAAGGTCTGGCTCGGCGTGTCGAACCAACGGGTGGTCGTGCGGCAGATCGAGCTGCCGGCCATGCCGGAGAAGGACCTGCGGGCGTCCCTGCGCTACCAGGTCCAGGAGTACATCCCGATCCCGGTCGAGGAGGCCGAGCTCGACGTCCACATCCTCGACTCCTTCACCTCCGACGACGGGACGGAGATGCAGCGGCTGCTGCTCGTCGCCGGGCACCGGGACATGCTCTCCGCGCACGTCGAGGCGGCTCGGCAGGCGGGACTCAAGCCGATCGGGGTCGATCTGAACCCGTTCGCCGTCCTGCGGGCCATCGGCAACAAGAACAGCATGGACGCCGGCAGCCAGGTGCTCGTCGACATCGGTGCCGGCGTGACCAACATGGTCGTCCACGAACGTGGCGTGCCCACCTTCGTGCGGGTCATGGTGATGGGCGGGGACCAGATCACCGAGGCGCTGGCCACCGGGTTGGGCATCACCCGGGAGGAAGCCGAGGCGACGAAGCGCCAGAGCACGGTCGGCTCGACCGGTGACCTGACCGGCGAGATCGTGACGGAGCGCGCGGACGCGCTCGTGGACGAGATCCGCAGCTCGCTCGACTACTACCAGGCGCAGTCCGGCGGTACGCAGCTCTCCGACATGGTCCTGTCCGGCGGCGGCGCCCTGCTCGGCGGGCTGCGCGCCCGGGTCGAGAGCCAGGTCCGCCTCCCCGTCGAGCTCGGCAACCCCTTCACGCGCTGGCGCGCCCACGGGACGATCTACTCCGAGGAGGAGCTGGCGCAGGTCGGCCCGAGCCTGGTCACCGCGATCGGGCTGGGACTGGGGGGCCTCGAATGAGCGTGCGCGTCAACCTCCTCCCCGGCTCCTTCCGCGAAGGAGCGCGGGCCGACAGGCAGCGCTGGGCCCTCGTCGGGGTAGCCGCGGTGGTGCTCGTCGTCCTCGGCGTGCTGACCCTGCTCCAGCAGGGCGCGATAAGCGATGCCGAGGAAGAGCTCGCTGCCGCTCAGGTCGTGGAGACGGAGCTACGGGGTGAGCGCGCCGAGCTGGAGGCCTACGCCGACCTCGAATCGCAGGTTCTGGAGGCACAGCGGCTCGTCAGCACCGCCCTCGGTGCGCAAGCGAGCATGGCCGGGGTGCTCCAGGACATCGCCATCGTGCTCCCCTCCGACACCGCCCTCACCTCGCTGAGCGTCGACGTGTCCGAGGCAGGGTCCCCGGAGCCGGGTCCCGAAGCACCCGTCCACGGGTCCGTGACCATGTCCGCCGAGAGCCTGTCAGGGCACGCCCCCGGCGTCGAGCAGGTCCTGAGAGGCCTCGACCAGATCGCGGCGTTCCGGTCGGTCTACGTCACCAGCTCCACACTCGACCCGTCCGGTGAGGAGCTCGGCGTCGACGACCTCGTCGTCTTCAACCTCGATCTCCAGCTCGGCCCGGAGGTCCTCACCCGGCGGTACACCGATGGCGTGCCAGGGGAGCTGCCATGAAGCGGCCCATCCTGTTCCTCATCGGCGCTGCGCTGGGGCTCATCGTCGCGCTGTGGTTCGTGCTGTACCTCCAGCCCGCGCGGGAGGAGGTCACCGACCTCGAGACCCAGCGGGAGACGGTGGAGGCGACCCAGCAGCAGCTCCGCACGGAGATCGCGCGGCTCGAGCAGGTCCGCGACGACGCGCCCGAGCAGGATGCCACGCTCGGGCGGCGAGAGGTCCTGATCCCCGATGACGCGGGGCTGCCGGCGCTCCTGCGCCAGATCCAGCTCGCCGCCTCCGAGTCGGGCGTGGTGCTGCGCACGGTGTCCGCGGGCCGACCGACCCCGGTCGGCGCCGAGGACGACCCGGCGCTCCAGGATCTCAGCAGCATCCAGCTCACGCTGGCGATCGAAGCCCGGTACTTCCAGCTGATCGATCTGCTGCGGCGCTTCGAGGACCCGGACATCAGCGGACGAGGCATGCTCGTCGAGACCCTCACCCTGGCTGAGGAGGAGTACCCGGTGCTGAACGCCTCGGTGACCGTGCGCTCCTTCGCGCTCACCGAGCCGTCGATCGCCCCGGAGCAGCCTGAGGAGGGTGCAGCGGAGGAGGGCGCGGAGACCGGCGAGGACGGTGCCGAAGGCGGCGAGGACGGTCCTGATGGCGGCGCCGGTGAGGATGAGACCGGCGCTGACGGGTCCGATGCCGAGCAGGAGGAGCCGTGATGACGACCGGTCTTCCGCCGATGCGCGGGTCACGACGCCTGCGCTCGCTGACACCCTGGCCGCTGGCCGGCTCGCTCGGCCTGGCCGTGGTCGCGATCGGCGCCATGCTCGCCCTGGTGGGGCCGGCCGAGGAGCAGCCGGCCAGACCGGACCTGACCTCAGCTGCGACCGTGGCACCCGGTAGCGGTATTGACGCGCCGGATGTCCGTCCCGTCGATGATGATGCTGATGATGCGGTCGAGGAGGAGACGGACTCCCTGCCGCTCGTGGCCTTCGAGCTGGTCCTCCCGCGCGACCCCTTCGACCCCGTTCGGCCCGAGCCCGTCGCGGACGACTCCTCGGAGGGCGACGGGACCGCGAACGGCGCTGACGACGACGGCGGAGGCAGCGGCAACGGGGGCGACGGCGGCAACGGGGGAGACGGCGGGAACGGGGGCGACGGCGGTGGCACGCCGCCGCCACCGTCCGAGCCGGGCCCCACGCTGTCGGTGCAGGAGGTCTTCACCACCGGTGCCGGGGAGCTCCGCGCCCGCATCAGCCTGGACGACACCAGCTTCACCGTCGCCGAAGGGGACGTCTTCGAGGCCGGCTACACCGTGACGCAGATCGCCGGCGAGTGCGTCACGGTCGACGCGCCCGGTGGATCGGTCACCGCGTGCGTCGGCGATCCTGTTGACACGCCGTCCCAGCCCGTCCAGGGCTGCCATGGGGTCGAGCAACTGGTGTGCGAAGGCCAGGTCGTGACGCTGGTGGAGATCACGACCAGCGCCGGTGAGCCTGCGGCCGTCATCCAGGTCGGCGAGGACCGCTACGTCGTCACCGTCGGGGAACGGTTCGCGTCCCGCTACGAGCTGCTCGAGATCGGTGATGGCCAGGTGCGCCTCGTCTTCGGCGACGAGGTCTACACCCTGCTGGCTGGCGGTGGCATCCTGAAGTGACGGGCCGTCCGCCCGTCGCTCAAGTGCCGGCTCTGCGGTGCCGATGCTCCTGACCAGGTACTCGTCCCAGTGCCTGGCGGAGTGTCCCCGTGATCGACAGCAGCTCAGGCGGTGGTGACCGCGCACCGCAGAACGACCAGGCCGGTGTCACGCTGGTCGAACTGATGGTGGCGCTGAGCATCCTCGCGGTGATCTTCACCGGCGTCGCAGCAGGGCTGATCCAGGCGACCGCGCTCGCCCGCGAGGCACGGTTGCGCGCCGTCGCGACCAGCCTCGCCGCCGAGGAGCTCGACCTCATCCGTTCCCGGGACTTCGACCTGCTCGCTGCGGAGACCGTCACGCGGGACGTGGACGCGGCGAACGGGACCTTCAGCGTCGCCCGCACGAGCCGCTGGATCACCGACGACAGCAGCACCGACGCCTGCACGGCGGCGAGCTTCGACTCGCCAACCGGCATCCGGCCGGCGTTCCTGCGGGTCGACGTGGACGTCGAGTGGCCGACCCAGCGTGACGGCAGCCGCCCCGTCTCCACCTCGACGATCGTCTCCCCGCCCGTCGAAGCGCTCGATCCGACCAAGGGGCATCTCGCCGTCACCGTCCGCAACGCCGAGGGCGACCGGCAGGCCGGCGTGGAGGTCTCGGCCGCGGGGCCGGCGACGGATACCAAGATCACCGACGAGAACGGGTGCGCCTTCTTCGCCTACGTCGATTCCGGCGAGTGGGACCTGACCCTCGACCAGTCCGGCTGGGTCGATCGTCAGGGGAACCTCTCCACCTCGGTGACGGAGTTCGTCAACGCCGGCGAGGTGGCGACGATCGAGTTCAGTTACGACCGGGCCGCCGCCCTCGAGACCGATCTGGTGAGCGCCCACGGGGCGCCGATCGCGGCGGGGCTGGTGCGCACGGCGACCGGACCGGAGTTGACCGTGACGCAGGAGGAGGAGCGCTTCATCAACCTGTTCCCCTTCCCCTCCGGCTACGACGCCTGGGCGGGGTGCGAGGACAACGCGCCGTACCTGTACAGCGCGGACGTCGTGGGTGCCGCACCCCTGCCCGGCACCACGGACACTCTGGACATCCCCCTTCCGACCGTGACGGTGCGTGCTGAGGAGGGCACGAGGCTGCGGGCCCAGAGCGGATCGACGCAGGTGCAGTGCGCGGATCCGATCGAGCTTGGGGTGGTCGAGCGGCTCGATGAGGACCTCTACGGAGAGGACGTCTTCGGTCTGAGCGTGAGCCTCCCGTTCGGACCATGGCGTTTCGAGGATGCCGATGGCGGGGACGATGCCTGGTGCCAGACCGTGGTGTTGGGCGGCGATGACGACGGAGCGCCCGAGCATCGCGACGATCTGGTGCTCGAGGCCGACTGCGCCCCGCTGGAGACCCCACCGGACGAGGACGATCCAGAACCGGACCGGTACTTCATCGTCGCGAGGACCGAGGGCGATGGGGAGATCATCCTCGACCCGCCAGGAGGCCTCTACGACGCGGGAACGACCGTCGAGGTCACGGCGGTCCCCGACACGGGCTGGCTGTTCGACGGCTGGAGCCAGGACCTCAGCGGCACCACCAACCCCGTGCTCGTCACCCTGGACGCGAACACCGATATCACG
>JBKHDS010000181.1:0-5361 GCA_046541215.1 Nitriliruptoraceae bacterium | reverse complement strand
CGTGGCCAGCCGGGGCGCAGGGACCTCCACCTCGGCGGGGATCCGCAGCACCCCATCGACCAGCTCGAAACCATCCACCACCCGCTCCGCCGGCCGGCCCCGGCGGCGCCCGCCGCGGCTGACGTCCGCGTCCAGCAGCGCCCAGGCGCGGCGGTGCGCGTGGTCGATCGTGCGGGTGGCGAGGTAGAGATCGCGGAGCAGCCCGTGCGGCGCCAGGTCGTGCTCGGCCAGATCGCGGTACCCGAGGGCACGAGCGACCGCGTCGTGCCGGTCCAGCCGGAGGACGTCAGCCTTGCCGCCCTCCCCCGCCGCGACCAACTGCAACGCGACCCGCACCGCGAGCAGCCGGTCCTCGGCTGCCACCAGCCTCGGCCGGTCAGGGGCGCCGAGGTAGCCCGCGGACACCAGCGGATCCAGCCCGACCGTCCCGACCAGCGCCGCAGCCACCCAACGCAGGGACTGCACGTCGCGCAGGCCCCCGGCACCGTCCTTGAGGTGCGGCTCGAGCACCTCGGCGGCGTCGCCCGCAGCGGCCCGGCGCTGCTGGTCGGCCGCCCTGAGCGCCGCCACGAACCGGTGCGGGCGACGGCGCAGCCGGCGGATCAGCTCCGCCCGGACCAGCGAGACGAAGCCCGGGTCGCCAGCGAGCACGCGCAGATCCAGCATGGCGGTGGCGCTGTCGAGGTCGTCGGCGGCGCCGATCGCCTCCCGGCGGTCCCGGACGGCGTAGCCGACCGCGAGGCCCGCGTCCCACAGCGGGTAGACGATGCCACGCACGGCACGCTCCAGGGCCTGCGTGTCGAGGCGGTCGTGGAGCAGCACCAGATCCACGTCGGAGCGCGGCGCGAGCTCACGGCGCCCGTACCCGCCGACCGCGACGACCGCGAGCCGCTGGTGGCCCGTGTGCGGCGCCGCCAGGGCGCTGATCGCGCCATCGACGGCCCGCGTCGCTGCCTCCAGCCAGGCGCGGCCGGGCAGCGGACCCTCCGTGACGAGCTGCGCCCACGCCGCCTTCAGGCCCGCCGCCACCTCAGCGGTGTCGATGGCGGCGGCGTCGCTCGGCGTGGGCACGTGCAGATCGCTCCTCGTCGGATCATGGGGTGGGAGGGTCAGCCGCCACGGCACCGAACCAGCGAGCCGCCGACGCACCGGGTCCTCGAACCGCCGAGGGACCGCGCCACCGGGCCGCCGACGCACCGCGCCCTGGGGTCGCCGAGGTATCCGGCTACCGAGGCGACCCGATCGATGCGGGTGGGCGAGACAGGCCGGGAGCGGGGACCGGGGCGACCCGGTGACCCCGCTCCCGCGGTCCTCTCGGGCCTCAGAGCGCCTCGACGTTCTGCTCGGCGGTGCGGATGCGCACGATCCGCTCCACGTCGGTCACGAAGACCTTGCCGTCACCGACCTGCCCGGTCTGGGCGGACTTGACGACCGCGTTGAGCACGTCGTCGAGCATCGGGGTGTCGATCAGGATCTCGAGCTTGACCTTCGGCACGAACTCCACCGTGTACTCCGCACCGCGGTAGACCTCGCTGTGGCCACGCTGCCGTCCGTAGCCCCGGACCTCGGACACCGTCAGGCCCTGCACACCGAGCGCCTGCAGCGCTTCCTTGACCTCGTCGAGCTTGTGGGGCTTCACGATCGCCGTGACGAGCTTCACATCGTCCTCCTCGATGATCCGACCACCACGGGCCGGGGGATCGCTTGTGGCGCACCGCCACCGCGGCCGGTGTGGCCGACCGGGCGAGAACGGAGCGCACCGTCTGGTCGGGGTGGCTGCCCACCCTGAGGTGCAGATCCTCGCGGGCAGGTGTCTCCCGGCGGTGTCACGATCGTTTCGCGACGGTTACGCCCTGCCCGATCCGGCCGCTGGCCCGCGACCAGGCGCCGGCAGCTCGGCACGCCGGACCCGCCGACACACCGACGGCGCAGCGCGCGAGACCCCGCGGAGGGCCCGGCGAGGTGGCGCGCGAGACCCTGCCGACGCACCGGGGACGCGACGCGCTGGACCTCACGAACGGACCGGTCCATCTCAGGACAGACGCTGGATCATCAACTGCGCGGCCTCGGACGGGTTCATCGCCACCGCGATCCCGAAGCCCTCCAGGATCTCCTTCTTCTCCGCGGCGGACTCCCCGCCGGGGCCGCCCTCCTTCACGATCGCCCCCGCGTGGCCCATCTGCTTGCCCTCGGGCGCCTCGAAGCCGGCGATGTAGCCGACCACGGGGGTGTCGGGGATGTTGTCCCGGATCCACTCGCCCGCGAGCTGCTCCTCGGAGCCCCCGATCTCGCCCACGAAGGCGATGGCGTCGGTGTCCGGGTCGGCGGCGAAGGCCTTGATGACGTCGAGGAACTGGGTCCCGATCACCGGGTCACCGCCGATGCCGACGCAGGTCGAGATGCCGATACCGGCCTGCGCGAGCTCGTGCATGATCTGGTAGGTGAGCGTGCCCGAGCGGCTGACGAGCCCCACCCGGCCGGGCATGGTGATGTCCGCGGGGATGATGCCGACGTTGGCCTTGCCAGGGCTGATCAGGCCCGGACAGTTCGGGCCGACCAGGCGCGCACCACCTCGACGGACGACCGTGTCGTACACCTCGGTCATGTCGTGGACGGGGACGCCCTCGGTGATGGCGACGATGGTGCCGATCCCGGCGGCGTGGGCCTCGAGGATGGCGTCCTTGGTGAACGGCGCGGGGACCATCACCATGGAGGTGTTCGCGCCGGTCGCCGCGACCGCCTCGGCGACGGTGGCGAAGACCGGTACGCCGAGCTCCTCCCACGTCGTGCCGCCCTTCTTCGGGTGCACGCCGGCCACCACCTCGGTGCCGTAGTCCTGGTTGCGCTTGGCGTGGAAGGTGCCCTGGGAGCCGATGCCCTGGACCACGACCTTGGTCTGCTCGTCGATGAAGATGCTCATGTCCTCGTCCTCCAGCGCCACCTCGGGCGCGTCGTGGGGTGGGCTCAGGCCTCGGCGGCCAGGCGCACGGCGGTGGCGGCGGCCTCCTGCATCGTGGCGGCGGCGACCACCTGGTCGAGGTCGGCCTCCTCGAGCATGCGACGGCCCTCCTCGGCGTTGGTGCCGTCGAGCCGGACGACCAGCTTCTGCGGGAACTCCCCGAGGCGCTTCGTGGCCTCGATGATGCCGCCGGCCACCTCCTCGCCGCGGGTGATGCCGCCGAAGATGTTCACGAACACGCTGCGCACGCTCGGGTCCTTCAGCACGAGCCCGAGGGACTCCGCCATGGCATCGGCGGAGGCCCCGCCGCCGACGTCGAGGAAGTTCGCCGCGCGGCCGCCGTTCTGGGCGACCACGTCGAGGGTCGCCATGACCAGCCCGGCGCCGTTGCCCAGCACCCCGACCGAGCCGTCGAGCTTGACGTACTGGATCCCCTTGGCCTTGGCCTCGGCCTCGAGCGGATCGACGGCCTCGAGGCCCTCGAGCTGCCACTCGGCGTAGCCGTCGTGGCGGAAGGCCGCGTTGCCGTCCAGCGAGACCTTCGCGTCCAGCGCGATCACCGAGTCGTCGGGGCGGCGGATCAGCGGGTTGATCTCGGCCAGGGTCGCGTCCTCGCGGCGGTAGGCGTCGAAGAGCCGGACGAGCAGCTCGGCCGCGGCGTCCACCACCTCGGTGGGGAGCGCAGCCTGCACCACGATGTCGCGGGCGGTCTCGAGCTTCAGCCCGCTGTCGGTCTCGTGGGGGGTCAGGGCCCGCTTGACGACCGCCTGCGGGTTGGTGCGGTTGACCTCCTCGATGTCGACCCCGCCCTCCTTGGAGCAGATGACGAGGTGGCCCTTGCCGACCCGGTCGTGCATGACCGACAGGTAGTACTCCTCGACGATGTCGGAGGCCGGCTCGACGTAGACGACCTGGACGGTGTGGCCCTTGATGTCGAGCCCGAGGATCGACCCCGCATGCTCGCGCGCCTCGGCCACCGAGGTCGCGAGCTTCACGCCGCCCGCCTTGCCCCGGCCCCCGGTCTTGACCTGCGCCTTGACCACGACCGCGTCGGCGCCGGCCCCGAGGTGTTCCTCGGCGGCCGCGACGACCTCCTCGACGGTGCGGCACACGGTGCCCGCGGGCGGGACGGGGACGGCGTTGCGGGCGAACAGCTGCTTGCCCTGGAACTCGACGAGGTCCATCGGGACTCCTCGGTGATCGGTGTGGACGGTGGGTTCAGACCCGGGAGGGCACGTTCGCGGCGACCCAGTCGGTGATCTCCCGCATCGGGGTGCCAGGCGTGAAGATCGCCGCGACCCCCTGTTCGCGCAGGGCCGCGATGTCCTGCTCGGGGATGATGCCGCCCCCGAAGACGATCACGTCGTCGGCGCCCTGCTCGCGCAGGAGCTCGAGCACGCGCGGGAAGAGCGTCAGGTGCGCGCCGGAGTGGATGGACAGCCCGACGGCCTGGGCGTCCTCCTGCAGCACGGCGGCCACGATCTGCTCCGGTGTCTGGTGCAGACCGGTGTAGATGACCTCCATCCCGGCGTCCCGGAGCGCCCGGGCCACGACCTTCGCTCCCCGGTCGTGCCCGTCGAGACCTGGCTTGGCGACCACGACCCGGATCGACACGGCGGCACCTCCCTGGGGTTCACGTCTGGGGGTTCAAGGTTGCCGGCAGGCTAGTGTGAGGCCCGTACGGCGACGAAGCCGGGGGCTGCGGGTGCTCGCCACGGCGGTGTCGTCGCTCCGCTGCCAACCGCACCACGGCAGTGCCACCTGCCCGCTGCCAACCGCACCCCGGCCGTGCCACCACGCGGCTCCGCTTCCGAGCTCAGCCCCGCCGGCGGTACCGTCCGTGGTCACGATGAGCGACGACCGCGAGCGCCCCGAGGGGCTGGAGTTCGGCCCCTCGGGCTACCTGCCGGAGCGGGCCTCCAAGCGTGCCCGCAAGATCGTGCTCCGCGCCCCGCTCGGCTCCCAGTGGATCGTGGGCAGCATCGTGGCCGGCGTGGTGCTCGTGGTGGCCGGGGTGCTGTTCCTGCTGACCAGCGGCAGCGGCCCTGAGGCGCCGTGGGAACCGGTCGCCGAGATCGCCGAGGTGGCACCGGCGCTGCGCGTCGACGACCTGCTGCTCGTCCCGGGCGCGGGGCGGGTGCGCGCCTTCGCGGACGCGGGCGGGGTGACCTACTGCGAGGCCTCCAACCGGCTCGAGTCTCCCGCTGGCGAGGTGTGGTCCCTCACGGGTCGCGGGCTCGCGGGCACCGCCTCGCTCGATGAGCACCCGACCCAGCTCCACGAGGGCACGGTCTACGTCGACCGGACGGTCCGCGTGCCCGGCCCACCGGCCTCGGACGAGCCGGCCGCACCGGGCTGCTGACCGTGCTGGGCGCGCCGGTCAGCCCTGTTCGCCGACCGAG
>JBKHDS010000180.1:0-5381 GCA_046541215.1 Nitriliruptoraceae bacterium | reverse complement strand
AGGCCGTCGGGTCGATCTCACCCGCGGCGGTGCGGTCCCGCACCTCGGCCGGATCCACCCCAGGCAGATCGCCGAGGAGGGCGCGCTTGTTCGCCGCGAACTCCTCGTCGCTGAGGTGCCCGCGCTCGCGCAGGTCGGCCAACGCCTCGAGTTGCTGCACGACGTCACGAGCCGCCGTCTTCCCCCCGGAACGGAAGTGCAGCGTCCGTAGCTCCCGGGCGCGGTAGACCTGGGACTGGAAGGCCTCCGGGTCGGGGATGTCGGCGAGCCGGCTCTGGCCCTGGCTGCCGGCCGACTCGATGGTGACGTCGCCGTAGCCGAGGAGCCGTTCGAGCACCCGCTGGCTGAACAGCACGTTCGTGATGTTCTCCAGGGGGATCTCGGTCCCGGTCCGAGCGATCAGCCCACGACGGACCACGATCCGTTCGTTGGTGAGCACGTAGTTCGTGGCGTACCAGTCCACGAGCGAGCGGACCGACAGCAGGACCCAGAGCGCGACCGCCAGCCCGGCCGACCACCACACCCACTCCAAGGACAGCATCGCGGTCGCGATGCCCGCGACCGCCGCGAGCAGCATCGCCCAGCCGATGGAGGGGAGCAGCACCTTCCAATGGGGTCGGAACTGGCGGATGATCTCCTCGTCGCTGCTCAACAGCCGCTCGGGATAGCGCACGACCCCACCTCCATGCACCTGCAGCCGGCCACGACGCGTGGACCCGACGGCTGCGGTCACCACCGAGCCTAGGTCCGGTCGGTGTGCCGTGCGCCGGCGGACCGCAGCGATCGCGTGCCGCGGGCCCGCGAGGGACCGCCGGCTCGGAGCGCACGGGTCGCAGGTCCCTGGCCTCGCGGGTCCGCGGCGACGCATCCTGCGAGCATCGGGCCCGGGCCCGGGCCACCGTCATCGTCTGGGAGGCAGACATGGGACGCATCGTTGTGGGACTCGACTCGTCCGAGGAAGCCGTCCGCGCGCTGCGGTGGGCCCTGGACGAAGCGCGTCTGCGCGGGTGCGAGCTGCAGCTCGTGCACGCCTACCCCACACCCGAGCTCGTCGCGCTGCCCGCGGTGGTGACCCTGCCCTCCGACGACGAGCTGCGCGCCGCTGCCGACGAGGTGATCACCGAGCAGCTCGAGCGTGTCGGCGACGCCGGCGAGGTACCGGTGACCAGGACCGTGCGCTCCGGCGGCGCGGCAGCGGTGCTGTGCGAGGTGGCCGAGGGCGCGGACCTGCTCGTCGTCGGCGCCCGGGGCCTGGGGGGCTTCCGCGGGCTCCTGCTCGGCTCCGTCACCCACCAGGTCGTCGCCCACTCGCCCTGTCCGGTGGTGGTCACCGTCCCCGAGCACCGGTGACCTCCAGGACACGACGGCTCACGCTCCGGCTGGGCCACGGCGACGAGAGCACGAACCGCCGAGCGGAGCCGCGGCCCGCCACGGTGACCGCGGCCGTCCACCGTCCCGCCTCAGGGCACCGCCCAGAGGCGCTCGCGCCGGTGCTCCTGCTCCCCGGGGCCGGAGGCTCACTGGACAGCGGGCCCTTGGTCGCGCTCGCCGAGGTGGCGGCGGCAGCCGGCGCGCTCGTGGTACGAGCCAACCTGCCGCACCACGAGCGTGGCGGCCGAGCCCCGCGCGCGTCCACCTCGGTCCCGGCGGTCACGGCCATCCTGCGGGCCGCCCGGACCGCGTTCGACCTCGACCCCGCGCTCGGATCCGACCCGGCCGTCCCCTGGGTGCTTGGGGGTCGCTCCTACGGTGCGCGGGTGGCCTCGCTCGCCATCGCCGGCGGGCTGCCGGCGGCCGGGCTCCTGTGCTCGGGCTACCCACTGCACCCACCGGGCCGCCCCGACAAGCTCCGGGTCGGGCACTGGCCGCAGGTCGCGGTGCCCGTGCTGCTCATCCAGGGCGACACGGATCCGATGGCCGATCTCCCGCTGCTCGAGCAGCACCGGCACAAGCTGCCACGGCGGAGCACCCTGCTCGTCGTTCCGGGTGGCGACCACGCTCTGCGTGTCACCCGTGCCCGGAGCCCCGACGGCACGGCCCGCTCACCCACCCAGGCCCTGCAGCAGGTCGCCGACGGCGTGACAGCCTGGCTGGCCGGGCTCGGGGTCGACCCCGATGGCATCGACGCGGACGGACAGCGAACGGACGCCTGAGACGACCGCCGGCAGCCTCGTTCGGCTATGGCAGCATACGGCCGACCTCCCATCCTCCAACAGGAGCCTCGTCCGTGCTCGCAGAGTTCAAGGAGTTCATCGCCCGCGGCAACATGGTGGAGTTGGCGGTCGCCTTCGTCCTGGGCGTCGCCTTCCAGTCCGTGGTGAGCACCATCACCGAGCGCGTGCTGACCCCGCTCATCGCCTGGGTGTTCGGCGAGCCGAACTTCGACACCCTGCTGACCTTCGGCACCGTCGACCCGGAGACCGGCGTCCCGGCTGGCAGCCTCGGCGCGGTCCTCACGGCGCTGGTGAACTTCCTGCTCGTCGCGATCGCGCTCTTCCTCGTCGTCAAGGCCTACAACCGGCTGCAGCGGTCCACGGAGGAGGTGGCCGAGGAGGAACCCGTCCCGACCGAGGCGGATCCGGAGGAACTCGTGCTGCTGCGCGAGATCCGCGACGCGCTCACCGCCGAGCGTCCCAGCGCGGGTTGACCGCCCCCAGCCGGCGCTCGCTGACCACCGGCACCGCCGACAGCGCGCTCAACCCCGCGCTCAACCCCGGTGGAAACTGCGGGTGACCGCGCGTTGCACCGCGCGCTGGGCGGCCTCCTGCTCGGCCGCCTCCCGCTCGCTGGACAATGAGCCGCCCGAGCCGGGGCGGACGTGGCCCTGCTCACGGGCGACGCTGGCCACCGCTTCGGCCACGGCGGGCACGACCGAGCGATCGAAGGGCGAGGGGACGACGTAGTCGGCGGCGAGGTCGTCGCCGACGATGCCCGCGATCGCCTCGGCGGCGGCGATCTTCATCTCGTCGGTGACCGCGGTCGCGGCCGCATCGAGCAGACCACGGAAGATGCCGGGGAACGCCAGCACGTTGTTGATCTGGTTGGGGTAGTCGCTGCGCCCGGTCGCCATCACCGCCACGTGCCCGGCCGCGAGGTCGGGGTGGAGCTCCGGCACGGGGTTCGCCAGCGCGAAGACGATCGGGTCCGGCGCCATCGTGCCGACGAGCTCCAGCGGCAGGCTCTCCGGCCCGGAGACCCCGATGAACACCTCGGCGCCCGCGAGCGCCACCTCCTTGCCCCCGGTCAGCCCGC
Organism: Nitriliruptoraceae bacterium; assembly: GCA_046541215.1. Taxonomy (GTDB): domain Bacteria; phylum Actinomycetota; class Nitriliruptoria; order Nitriliruptorales; family Nitriliruptoraceae; genus T1Sed10-7. The sequence goes on along the minus strand of JBKHDS010000180.1, from coordinate 2,129 downwards.
GCGGGTTCACCTGGCGCGCCAGTCGGAAGCGCACCGGGTCGAGCCCAGCGCGGCGGCGAGGCTCGACGATCCCGTCGATGTCGACCGGGACGATGTCCTCGATGCCCGCGGCCCGCAGCAGCCCCGTGATGGCCACCCCAGCGCTGCCCATGCCCTGGACGACCACCCTCAGGTCCGCGAGCCGACGTCCGGTGACCTCGGCAGCGTTGATCAGCGCCGCGAGGACGCACACGGCCGTGCCGTGCTGGTCGTCGTGGAACACCGGGATGTCGAGGCGCTGCCGGAGCTTGCCCTCGATCTCGAAGCACCGTGGCGCGGCGATGTCCTCGAGGTTGATCCCGCCGAAGCCCCCGGCGATCCGGGCGACGGTGTCCACGAAGGTGTCGGGATCCTGCTCATCCACCAGGATCGGGTAGGCGTCGACCCCGCCGAAGGAGCGCAGGAGCATCGCCTTGCCCTCCATGACCGGGAGCGATGCGAGCGGGCCGATGTCCCCGAGCCCGAGCACCGCCGAGCCGTCGGTGACGACCGCGACGGCGTTCGCCTTGATGGTGAGCCGGTGGGCGGCCGTGGGGTCCTCCGCGATGAGGCGGCAGACGCTGGCCACACCGGGGGTGTAGACCAGCGCGAGGTCGCGTGGGCCGGAGACCTCGCGCGTGGTCTCGATGCGGATCTTGCCGTGCTCATGCGCGGCCAGGACCTCGTCGGTCATGGCGAGCAGCTCGACGCTCGGCAGCGCGACCAGCTCCGCCGCGACCTCGTCGGCGTGGATCGCGTCGCGCACCTCGACGGTCAGGTCCCGGAAGGCGACGTGACGCTGGAGCTCGCTGGTGCGGGTGCCGACCACCTCGGCGCCCCGGTCCTCGATCGCCTGGACGACGGCGGCGAAGGCCCCGGCCCCTCGGTCGATCGCGACGCGGTAGGTGATGCGCTGCGGCAACGGCGGCATGCCGCCCCCTCCCGGTGGTGGAGCGGCGCAGGGTAGAGCGGCGCCGCCGCCGGACCGCAACCTCACCGTCCACGCGAGTACGCTCCGCATCCGGTGAGAGGAGGCCCCATGGCTGGGTCACGTGCAGCCGCGTTCTTCGATCTGGACCGCACCCTGATCAGCGGATCCTCCGCGTCCTACTTCGGCCTCGCCGCCTACCGCAACGGGATGATCGAGCTTCCCGACCTGCTGTCGGACGCCCGCAGGGCGCTCGCCTTCAAGCTGTTCGGGGCGACCGACGAGAAGTCCGCCCAGATCCGCGACCGCATCCTCGCCGCCGTGGAGGGCGCGGAGCAGGCCGATCTTCTGACGCTCAACGAAGAGACCATCCCCCGCATCCTCGACCGCATCCGCCCGGAGTCCCGCAGCCTCATCGACATGCACCACGAGGCTGGCCGGGACTGTTGGATCGTCTCCGCCTCACCGATCGAGATGGTCGAGCCGCTCGCCCGAGCGCTCGGCATGGAGGGGGCGATCGCCACCCGCTCGGCGGTCGAGGACGGGCGCTATACCGGCGAGCTCGACGGCCCCTTCGTCTACGGCGAGGGCAAGGCGGAGGCGATCGCCGCGCTCGCCGAGGAGCGCGGGTACGACCTCAGGCTGTGCTACTCCTACAGCGACTCGGCCTCGGATCTGCCGATGATGGAGATGGTGGGCCACCCGGTCGCGGTCAACCCGGACGGGCCGCTGCAGAACGTGGCGACCCAGCGAGGCTGGCCGATCGTGGTGTTCTCGCGGCGGGTCAAACAGGTGGTCAGGACCACCACCGCGAGCGCGGGCGCTGCCGGGCTCGCGACGCTGACCTACGTGCTCGGACGACGCCACGGTCGCATCGCCGCCCAGGCGGCCCGGGGCTCACTGCTGCCCTGGCGGTGACCTTCCCCTTCACCCGTAGCCCGCACCTCGTCGGCCTGATCGCCGAGGTGGAGCGGCTCGCGACCCGCGTGCGCACCGCCGATGCACCGCAGCGCGCGCGGCAGCGCCCGGAGCGGGTGCTCTCCGCCAGCCGCGCCAGCCTCTTGCTCGACGGGGCCCGAGCCGCGGCCGCGATGGACCCCGAGCGGGCACGCGAGATCGTCGCCCACCTGGTAGGACCCGACGCCGCCGACGCTGACGCCGCCACCACCGCCGGCGAGCCGCT
>JBKHDS010000179.1:0-5405 GCA_046541215.1 Nitriliruptoraceae bacterium | reverse complement strand
CGCTCGACCGCGGGCGCCGCCCGCGGGTCCGGGTGCCCGACCTGCCGCCGGAGGCGGTGGCACCCGCCGCGGCCGCACGCGCCCGGATCGCCACCAGCCTCGCGCTCGGGCTGCTGCCCTCGGCCGTCCACCCGGCGGTGGTCCGCTCCGAGGCGCAGCGGACCCGCTTCCCGTGGAGCGGGCGGACCGGGGTGGACGAGGCCCTGGCGGTCGCCTACGACCGCACCGCTGCGGGGCGGTGAGGCACCGTGCCTGCGGAGCAGGTCACACGCCAGCCGCGGACCGGCCCCAGGCGCCGCTCGTGCGCTCGTGGTCGATCCGGGCGACCTGGCGACCCGCGGCCTCGGCGAACCGGGCGACCGTCTCGCGCAGGGTGACGATGTCCTCCTTCACCAGCGCCTGGGGGCCGTCCACCAGGGCGGTCTCCGGCCGCGGGTGGACGTCCACGATCAGCCCGTCCGCCCCGACCGCGATCGCGGCGCGGGCGAGCGGCAGGACCAGCTCGCGCTTGCCGCCGGAGTGGGAGGGGTCGACCACGACCGGCAGGTGGGTGAGGGACTGGGCGACCGGGACCGCCGAGACGTCCAGGGTGTTGCGGGTCATCGGCTCGTAGGTCCGGATCCCGCGCTCGCACAGCACGATCTGCAGGTTGCCGGTCTGGGCGATGTACTCCGCGGCCATGATCCACTCGTCGATCGTGGCGGTGAGCCCGCGCTTGAGCAGCACGGGCCGGCCCGCCATGCCGACCTCCTTGAGCAGCTGGAAGTTCTGCATGTTGCGGGCGCCGACCTGGAGCATGTCGGCCTTCGCGGCGACGGTCTCCACATCAGCTGGCGTGACGACCTCGGTGACAAAGGGCAGGCCGAGGTCCCGTGCGGTGGCGTGCAGGATGTCGATCCCGGGCTCGCCGAGGCCCTGGAAGGCGTAGGGGGAGGTGCGGGGCTTGTAGGCCCCGCCACGCAGGATCGTGGCGCCGGCCTCCTTCGCCATCCGGCAGGCGGCGCGGGTCTGCTCCTCGGTCTCCACGGCACAGGGACCGGCGATCAGGGTGACCGTGTCGCGCCCGATCGCGCTGTTCCCCACGGCGACGGTGGATGGCCGTGGGTGCGCGTCGGTGCTGACCAGCTTGTAGGGCCGGCTCACACGGATCACGTCCTCGACGCCCGGGAAGGCGTGCAGGGGCAGCTCCGCGAAGTGGGTCAGGTCACCGACCAGCCCGATGATGGTCTGGGACCGACCGCGCGAGACGAAGGCGTCCCCGCCCACCTCGGCGATGGCCTTGACGACCTTGTCGATGTCGGCGGTGCTCGCGCTCCCGCGCATCACCACGACCATGGAGGTGTCCTCTCTCGCCACGGCTGCGACCTACCTCTCCTCGGCACGTGAGGATGACCCGCTCTCCGTGCGGGGTGACGGAGACCGCGGCGGCCGGCGTCGAAGGGCCCCGCGCCGCCCCGCGGCCGCCCGAGCGAGGCGCCGACCTGACCCGACCGGTCCGACGGCTGAGGCTACCACCGGGGTCGGTCTACCATCTGGCGCGACCACGACCGTCGAGGGGCAGCGTGCCAGGACCCGATGCGGCCGGTCCGTCCGATCCGGCCGGGCCGACGCCGCGCTGTCCCGTCTGTGGCGCCGAGGTGGTGCCGCCGGGCCGGTTCTGCGTGGGCTGCGGGAACGCGGTGCCGGCACCCCAGCCGGAGCAGGACGGGCCGGACGCCGACCGCGCCGCGACGCCCGTCGGGACCGAACCCACGCAACCGCAGGCGCCCGCCGGTCCGGCCGGACGCGAGGTGACGGACCGACGATCGCCACCGTCGCCGACCGGGCAGGCGCTGCCGCCGCCGGCCAGTGGGCGGGGGGCGACGCTGCGCTGCGCGAGCTGTGGGGAGGTCAACGACCGCCGTCGGGAGCTGTGTCGGGCGTGCGGCCTCGACCTCGATCCCAACGCGCGGACGAGCGTGCCGGTCACCGGCTCCCGTCCGGCGGCACCGGCACGATCGCGGTGGCTGCCGCGGCGCTGGTGGGTGCTCCCGCTCGCGTTGGTCGCGACGGTCGTGGCGGTCGCTGCCGGGCTCCGACTCGTCGAAGCCGGGCCCTTCGCGCCCGCGGTGGATCCCCTCCCGGTGCTGCCCTTCCCCGCCCAGCGCTACCCGGACGGTCCCGTCGCCCTCGAGCTGAGCGACGTCGGGACGGTCACGACCGCCCGTGATGAGGACGGCCGCGCGACCTCACCGGCCGGCATGGTCGATGCTGACCCCGCCACCGCCTGGCGGGGGGATCCGAACGTTCTCCCGGCGGGGGTGCTCGAGACGATCGACGTGACCCTGGATGAACCGGCCTGGCTCGACGCGATCGTGCTCGCCAACGGCGACCACCGCGACGCCGAGGCCTACGAGGCCAGCGGTCGGATCGAGCGGCTGGAGCTGTGGGTCGACGGCGACCTCCACCTCGACATCGCCCTGCTCGACCTCGGGCGGGAGCGTCAGATCGCCCGCCTCCCGGAGCCGCTGCTCACCACCGGCGTGCGGCTCGTGGTGGTCATGACCACCGCCGGCAGCGAGCACACCGGTCCCGCGCTGTCGGCGCTGGAGCTGCGCGGTTACCCGGCGGACGAGGAGGATGCCGAGGTGGCGGCGTCGCGGGCGGCGCAGCGGGGCGTGCTCAGCGCACCGGTACGTGCCCAGCGCCCGTCGGGCCTGCGCGCTCGTCCCGCCGGTCAGCGCTCGTAGGCGTACAGCAGCACCCGGTCGCCGGGCAGCCGGGTGCTGCCGGGACCCGGGTCCTGGTCGAACACCCGGTCCGGGTTGAAGAAGGCCGAGAAGCCCCCGCGTCGCTCCACCTCCACCTCGAGCCCGAGCGCATCGAGGGTGGCGACGGCGTCGTCGACGCGCTCGCCACGCACGTTCGGGAGCTCCACCGGCTCGGGGCCGTCCGACACCACGACCGACACCTCGTCGCCGGCGAACCGCACCGCGCCGGCGGGCGGGTCCTGAGCGATGATGGTGCCGGGCGGCGCGTCGTCGTAGCGGCGTTCGGCGACGCGGAGCTCGAGCGCCCCGAGCTCCGAGCGTGCCTCCTCCAGCGTGCGCCCCTGCAGGTCGGCGACCTCGCGCGGTTCGGGGCCGCGGCTGACGACGATCCGGACCTCGCTGCCCTCGTCCACGACCGTGCCCGCGGGCGGGTCCACGGCGAGCACCGTCCCGGCCGGGACCACCTCGTCGTAGCGCTGCTCGCTGCGGATCTGCAGGTCCACAGCGCCGAGCGTCCGCCGGGCCTCGTCGGCCGGCTGCCCCGCGACCTCGGGGACGGTGACGGGACGGGGACCGGCGGAGAGCACGAGCGCGACGGGGCGGCCCTGGCGCGCATCTCCGCTCGGATCCTGCGAGAGCACGTGGGCGCTCGGCACGACCCGGTCGTGCACCGTGTCATCGGTGACGACGACCTCGAAGCCGGCCCGCTCGAGCTGCTCAGTGGCGCTGTCGACGCTGGCACCGATCACCGAGGGGATGGGGACCACGGGAGCGATGACCCGGTCCCACAGCAGGTAGCCGCCGATGGCCGAGCCGCCGACGAGCAGGAGCAGGAGGGCGAGGACCAGCGGCCAGCGCCATCGGCGCCTGCGTCGCGATCCCCGCCGGCGACCGCCCGCCGAACGGTCGACGTCGGCCACGAGCTGGGTCTCCGTCTCGGCCACGGGGACCACGACGGTCTCGCCGGGGGAGGGCCCGGCAGGGACGGGCGGCACCATCGCACGGTCGTCGCCGAGGGGTCGGGAGCCCGCGCCGGTGGTCTGGTCCGGCTCGGGTGGGGGGCTGCGGTCACCCCGCGGGGTGGGAGGACCCACCGCGGGTGGGGGGACCTCGGATCCGGCGGTGCAGGCGCGCAGCGCGGCCGCGACCGCCGCGGCGCTGCCCGGTCGCCGGGCCGGGTCACGGTCGGTCGCGGCGAGCACGAGCCGGTCGAGCGGTCCCGCCAGCGACGGGTCGCTGGCCGAGGGCGGCGGGACCGGACGGTCGATGTGCGCCATGGCGGTGGCGAAGGGGGTGTCCGCACGGTGGGGCACCGTCCCGGTCAGGCACTCGTACAGGATGATGCCGAGGGCGTAGACGTCCGCGGTCGCCGTGAGCGCGCGGCCCTGCACCGCCTCCGGTGCGAGGTAGTGGGGCGAGCCCACCAGGACCTCGGGACCGAAGGTGGACGTCGCGCTGGCGGCGGCCCGCGCCAGGCCGAAGTCGGCGACCCGGACCGTGCCGTCGCGGCCGATCAGGAGGTTCTCGGGCTTGACGTCGCGGTGCACGAGGCCGGCGTCGTGCGCGGCCTGGAGGCCGGCGGCGGCCGGTCCGAGGACCGCCAGCGTCTCCGCGGCGTCCAGCCGCCCCCGGGCGCGCAGGACCTCGCGCAGCGACACCCCGTCCACCAGCTGGAGCACGAGGTAGGCGCCGGCCTCCTCCTCGCCCCAGTCGTGGACCGCGACGATGTTCGGATGGTCCAGCCCCGCCGCCGCGCGGGCCTCACGCCGGAACCGGCCCAGGAAGGACGGATCGTTGGCGAGCTCGGGGTGGAGCAGCTTGACCGCGACCTTGCGGTCCAGGACCTCGTCATGGGCCCGGTAGACGACCGCCATGCCGCCCCGTCCCACGACGTCGCCGAGCAGGTAGCGGCCGCCCAGGCGCCGCTGGGTGCGCGAGGCGGTCGTGCTCGGGAGCTCGTTCACGGCCCGGAGGGTACGGCAGCGACCCGGCGGTCACGCGGAGGCTGGCGTGCGGGGTGCGGCGCGGTGCCGCCGACGCCTCCCGGGGCGGGTGCCACCGCCCGGGCCGGACCGGGGCTGCGCGGTCCGCTCGTGGTCAGCAGGAGCCGTCCGCCTGGCACCGGTCGAGCCGGTCGCGGACCGTCACGATCAGGGTGCGCAGCTCCTCGATCTCGCTGGCAGCACCGTCCACGCGGCCGTCGAGGGTGCCGAGGCGGGCGTCCAGGTCGGCGGTCGCGCGCTGCTGCTCGGCGGCGGCCGCCTCGAGCTCGGCCCGCAGCTCATCGGCCACCGCCGCGAGCTCCTCCTCAATCACGGTGACCGCGTCCAGCAGCAGGCCCACGTCCGCGAGCGAATCGTCGAGCTCCGCGGTGGTGGTCGACAGGGTCGCGGTCACCTCGGACAGGTCCGCCTCCAGGGTCCCGACCGTCCCCTCCAGGGTCCCGACCGTCCCCTCCAGCGCCGTGAGCTGCTCCTCGGTGGGCGACCCGGCCAGGGTCTCGGCGAGCGTCTCCTCCAGGACGGCGACCCGCTCCTCCAGCGCCGCCACCTCCTCGGAGGCCGGGGCGCTGCAGGCGGTCAGCAGCACCGCGGCCACGGCCGCGAGCGCCCCGGCGCGGAGCCCGCCCCGGGTAGCCTGCCCGGGACCTACCGG
>JBKHDS010000178.1:0-5423 GCA_046541215.1 Nitriliruptoraceae bacterium | reverse complement strand
CAGCGGGACCCGGGAGCACTGGCCGGCGGAGCTGCTGGGGCTCGCCTACCGCTCCAGCCAGCTGCCCGCCGACGCCGTGGTGGTCGCCGCGACGCTCGAGCTCGAGCCGGGGGATGCGGCCGAGGAGCGGGACCGGATCCGGCAGATCCGCGCCTGGCGCCGCGCCCATCAGCCGCTGAACGAGCCGAACTGCGGGTCGGTCTTCACCAACCCGCCCGGTGACAGCGCCGGCCGCCTCATCGATGCCGCCGGCCTGAAGGGGGTGCGCATCGGTGGCGCGGCCGTCTCCGAGCGGCACGCCAACTTCGTCGTCACCCGACCGGGTGCGACCGCGACCGACGTCGCGACGCTGCTCGAGCTCGTCCAGCGGGTGGTCGTCGAGCGCTTCGGGGTGGAGCTGCACCCCGAGGTGCACCGCCTCGGACCCATCGAGGTCGACCGCGAGCGGCTGGAGGCGGTCTACCGGACGGTCTCCCCGTGACCATCGACGACCGGATCGCCGCCCGGCGCGCGAGCGTGCGGGAGGATCGTCGCCGGGCCCGCCTCCGACGCACGGTGTGGGCCCTGGTCGTGCTCGGTGTGGTCGGCGCGCTGGTGCTCGTCGAGCGCAGCTCGCTCGTGGCCCTCGCGGAGGTGCAGGTCCAAGGGACCGAGCGCCTGCAGGAGGAGGAGGTCCGGGCCGCGAGCGGGCTCGAGCTCGGCACCTCGACCCTGCGGCTCGCGCTCGATGCTGCGGCCGAGGAGATCGAGCGTGAGCTCCCGCTCGTCCAGCGCGCCGAGGCCCGGCGGCTGGACCCGCTCACCGTCGAGCTCGTCGTGGTCGAGCGGACCCCGGTGCTGGTGGCCGAGGGGCAGGGCACCCGGCGCTACCTCGACCGCGAGGGGGTGGTCATCGACGAGGTCGCGGCGGATGAGGACCCGCACCTGCCGGTCATCGAGCTCCCGGCGCCGCCACCCGCGGTGGGCAGCCACGCGGCCGACGATGCGACGCTCGAGAACGCGGTGGCCGCCTGGCGGGGCCTGTCCGGCTCCCTGCGCGCCGAGGTACGGCGCTATCAGGCAGCCGGCCCGGACGAGCTGACGCTCACGCTCGGCTCCGGGGTCGACGTGCGGCTCGGACGCGCCGTGCGCATGGACGAGAAGGTGCGCGCCCTCGGTGCCGTGCTCGCCGACGTCGGTGACACCCCGGTGGCGATGATCGATGTGCGCGCTCCGAGCGCACCGGTGGTGGTCGCACCCTGACGGGTGGGTGCCCGCCGCGATCGCCCACGAACGGCGTGCTGCACGCGACGTGACGGGGAAGCGGCGCGGTGGTAGCCGCCGGGGTGTCTCGGTGCTGCCAGGGGTGGTCGCGGCGGGTGCCGTCACGCCTGCTTGACCCCTGCCTCCGGCGACCGATACCGTCCGCTGGAGGTTGACATAAGTATAGACCTCTACCTGAGGTTCAGGTACTGACCGACCTGTCCGCCACGGCTCGACCGGGGTGGCCCGAGCAGCCAAGGAGGCGCGCGTGGCGCCGGCACCGACCAACTACCTGGCCGTCATCAAGGTCGTCGGCATCGGCGGCGGGGGCGTGAACGCCGTGAACCGGATGATCGACGCCGGGCTTCACGGCGTCGAGTTCGTGGCCATCAACACCGACGCGCAGGCGCTGCTGATGTCCGACGCCGACGTCAAGCTCGACATCGGGCGTGAGCTGACCCGGGGACTCGGGGCGGGCGCAGATCCGGTCATCGGTCGGCAGGCGGCCGAGGACCACCGCGACGAGCTCCTCGAGGTCCTCAAGGGCGCGGACATGGTGTTCGTGACCGCCGGTGAGGGGGGCGGGACCGGTACCGGTGCGGCCCCGGTGGTCGCGCAGGTCGCCAAGGAGCTCGGCGCCCTCACGATCGGCGTGGTCACCCGGCCCTTCGCCTTCGAAGGCCGCCGCCGCTCGACCCAGGCCGAGGACGGCATCGCGCAGCTCAAGGACGAGGTCGACACGCTCATCGTCATCCCCAACGACCGGCTGCTGCAGATCTCCGACGACGGCACCTCGGTCGTGCAGGCCTTCCGGCTCGCCGACGACGTCCTGCTCCAGGGCGTGCAGGGGATCACCGACCTGATCACGACCCCGGGGTTGATCAACCTCGACTTCGCCGACGTCCGCACCGTCATGAACGATGCCGGCAGCGCCCTGATGGGCATCGGCAAGGCGCGCGGCGACTCGCGTGCGCTGGAGGCCGCCAAGCTCGCCATCTCCTCACCGCTGCTCGAGGCCTCCATCGACGGCGCCCAGGGCGTGCTGCTGATGCTGGCGGGTGGCAGCGACCTCGGGCTCTTCGAGGTCAACGAGGCCGCGGACATCGTCACCCAGGCGGCGCACCCGGAGGCCAACATCATCTTCGGTGCGGTCATCGACGACTCCCTCGGGGACGAGGTGAAGGTCACCGTCATCGCCGCGGGCTTCGACAAGTACGCGCCGGAGCCGGCCGCCGCACCGGTCGCGGCCGCCGCGGCTGCCGAGGCGACCCCCCGGGTGATCGAGGACGCGGACGACGAACCGGACGAGGTCTTCACCCCCGAGCCCACCGCGGCCGAGGTCCCGCGTCTGGTCCCCGAGGAGGAGGACGAGGACCTCGACGACCTCGACGTCCCCTCCTTCCTGCGCTGACCTGCCCGCCGTGCTCGAGCTGCTCGACACCCCGCTCGGGGCGGACGTGCGCGCCGTCTTCACCGGACGCGATCGGCAGACGCCGGCGTTGGCTGTCGGTCAGCCCGGCAACCTCGCCCACCGACGGCCCCACCGACCCGCCGACCTCGCGGCGGCGCGACGGCAGCTCGCCGCGGCCACCGGGACCGACCCGACCCGCTGGCACCTGCTCCACCAGGTCCATGGCGCCGAGGTCGCGGTGGTCACCGAGGACGTCCCGGCCGGCACCGAGCTGCGCGGGGTGGACGGGGCGGTGACCCGGCTCGTGGACCGCCCCCTGGTCGTCCAGACCGCGGACTGCGCACCGGTGCTGCTCGTCGCACCCGGCGCGATCGGTGTGGCGCACGCCGGCCGCGCGGGGGTGCTCGCGGGGGTCGCCTCGGCGACCGTTGCGGCGCTGCGCCGCGTGGCCGAGCCCGGCGCCATCCGCGCCGCCATCGGCCCCACCATCGGCCCGTGCTGCTACGAGGTCGGTGCTGAGCTCGCTGCGGCGGCCGAGCCCCAGGTGCCCGGCATCACCGCGACCACGAGCTGGGGCACGCCCTCGCTCGACCTGCCGGGGGCGCTCCGGGAGGAGCTCGAGGCGCTCGAGGTGAGCGTGCCGGCCGCGCGCCCCCCGTGCACCCGGTGCGACGAGCGCTTCTTCAGCCACCGCCGCGACCCCGCGAGCGGCCGCCAGGTCGGCCTGCTCGTGCGGCTCGGGGAGCCCGGGCGATGAGCGAGCTCGACACCGACGCGCTGGCCACCCGGCTCGGTGAGGTGCGCGCGCGCATCGACCGGGCGGCCCGTGCGGCCGGCCGCCAGCCCGGCGAGGTCCAGCTGCTCGGCGTGACGAAGACCCACCCGCCCGAGGTCGCGCGCGCCGCGGTCGCGCTCGGGCTGGTCGACCTCGCCGAGAACCGCGTCCAGGAGCTGACCGCCAAGGCCGGCGAGGTACCGGGGGCCCGTTGGCACCTCGTGGGGCAGCTGCAGCGCAACAAGGTCCGTGACCTCGTCGGCCGCGCGATCCTCGTGCACAGCGTGGACCGGCGCTCGCTGGTCGACGAGCTATCGCGGCGTGCGGACCGGGCTGGGATCGTCCAGCGCATCCTGATCCAGGTCAACGTGGGCGAGGATCCGGCCAAGAGCGGGTGCCGCCTCCCCGAGACCGCGGACCTCGTCGCGTACGCTCGCGCCCGAGACAGCCTCGCCGTCGAGGGCCTGATGACCATCCCCCCGCTGCCCCCACCCGGGCAGGACGCCACCACCGCTGCCCGGCCGCACTTCGCGGCGCTCAGGGCCGTGCGGGACGAGCTGCGTGCCGACATGCCCGAGCTCGAGCACCTGTCGATGGGGATGTCCGCCGATCTGGAGGCGGCGGTGGCCGAGGGTGCCACGATGGTCCGGATCGGGACCGCCCTGTTCGGTCCCCGGGGTACGGGGCCGTGGAGAAAGGACGCAGCGTGAGCGCGATGTGGAACCGCACCCTGGTCTACCTCGGCCTCAAGGAGGAGCCCGACGAGGTGTACGACGAGCTCGCCGGCCGTTTCGTCCCGGGCGCGGACCCCGACCTGGCCGCCGAGGATGTCAGCGTCGTGCGCCGTGAGCGGGTGCCGGAGCCCGCCGGGGTCGCCCCGTCGACGGAGCGCACGGCGGACCGAGCGGTGGACCGTGACCCCCGGCTGCGCGCCGTGGACGGGAGCAACGTCCGGCCGCTGCGGATGCCCGAGTCCAGCGCCCCGATGCTCCGGGTCGCCGAGGTCGCCGTGGTCCAGTTCGACGACGTCGAGGCCGTCGGAGCCCGCTACCGCACGGGCCAGGCGGTCCTGTTCGACCTCAGCGACGCCTCTGCGGCGACGGCGCGTCGTGTCGTCGACTTCGTGTCCGGCCTGACCTACGCGCTGCGCGGTGAGCTGACCAAGGTCGGCACGCGCGCCTTCCTGCTCGTGCCGGACGGGGTGCGGCTGCCGGTCGACGAGCGTCGCCGCCTGACCGAGCTCGGCTACCGCGTCCCGCCCCGGCCGCAGGCGTGACGGTGCCGCTCGCGATGATCGGCCCCGGGCCCGTGGGGCAGACGCTCGGGCTCCTGCTCGACCTGTACTGGGTGGTGCTGCTGGCGCACGTGATCTTCTCGTGGCTGCCCCGGACGCCTGAGCCGCTCGTCCCGATCCAGCTCGGCGTCCGCCGTCTCGTGGACCCGGTGCTCGCGCCGCTGCGCCGGGTCATCCCGCCGTTGCGGATCGGTGGGGTCGCGCTCGACCTGTCCATCCTGGTGCTGTTCTTCGGGCTCACCCTGTTCCTGCGACCCATCGCTGCGAGCCTGCCGTTCTGAGCCACCGTCCCGTGGAGGCTGCCGTGCCGCTCACCCCCGAGCAGATCGTCGCCGAGGAGTTCCGGCTGCGTGCCCGCGGCTACGACCGCGACGAGGTGGACGCGTTCCTCGACCGCCTCGCCGACCAGGTCGAGGCCGACACCGCCCGCTTGGGTGCCCTCGAGCAGCGGGCGGCGGCGCTCGAGGCCGAGCTCGTCGCGGTCCGGGAGCGCGAGACGACCCTGACCCGCACCCTGGCCACCGTGCAGGACGCGGCCGATCGCGCTCGCAGCGAGGCCGAGGCGGAGGTCGCCGAGCTGCGGTCCGCGACCGAGCAGGAGCTCGCCGAGGCGCGCGCCCAGGCCGAGCAGGAGGCCGCCGAGGCGCGCGCGCAGGCCGAGCAGGAGGCCGAGGCCATCCGCGCGGCTGCGGTCGAGGAGG
>JBKHDS010000177.1:0-5445 GCA_046541215.1 Nitriliruptoraceae bacterium | reverse complement strand
GGCAACGACGACTACCGCGCGATGCGTGAGGTGCTCGCGCGGCGCTTCACCCGCCTGGTGGAGGAGCAGGCCCAGCCGCTCGCCGAGCGGGAGGAGCGTGCCCGCTTCGCCTACCCGCCGAACCTGGTGGTCATCGACGGTGGCCCCGGCCAGCTCGGGGCAGCGCGCGAGGGCATCGCCGAGGCCGGGGTCGAGGACGTCGCGGTCGTCTCCCTCGCGAAGCGCTTCGAGGAGGTGTACCGGCCGGAGACGCCACGGCCGGTGATCCTGCCGCGCGGCTCCGATGCGCTCTACCTGCTGCAACGGGTCCGGGATGAGGCGCACCGCTTCGCGGTCAGCTACCAGCGCACGCGCCGCCGTCGGGCCGTCACCACCTCGGCGCTGGACGGCATCGAGGGCATCGGGCCGACGCGCCGCGCCGCGCTGCTGTCGCGCTTCGGCTCCGTGGAGGCGCTCACCCGCGCTGAGGCGGAGGAGGTCGCCTCGGTGCCGGGGATGTCACCTACCCTGGCAGCACGGGTGCTCGCGGCGCTGCAGCCGGCCGGGTCGCCCGAGGAGACGACGTGACCACGCAGCAGCCGGACGAGGCGCGGGCGCTCGGCGCGCGCGTCAGCGAGGTCGAGGCCCAGCGGCCGCACGTGCTGATCATCACCGGGCTGTCCGGCGCGGGCCGCTCGACCGCGTCCAACGCGGTCGAGGACCTCGGCTGGTTCGTGATCGACAACCTGCCGCCGACCCTGATCGACCGGGTGACCGAGCTGGCCTTCGCCCCGGGCTCATCGGTGTCCCGCCTCGCGGTCGTCGCGGACGTGCGGGGGCGGCAGTTCTTCGACCATCTCGTCGAGGTGATCCGTGATCTGCGCCGCAGCGAGGCCAACGTCCGGGTCCTGTTCCTCGACGCGGATGAGGAGGCGCTCATCCGACGTTTCGAGGAGACGCGCCGACGTCACCCCGCAGCGACCGAAGCCGGTGTGGTCGCCGGGATCCGTGCGGAGCGCGAGCAACTCGCCGAGCTGCGCGGGCTCGCGGACCTGATCATCGACACCAGTGACCTCAACGTCCACGAGTTGCGCGAGCGGGTCCTGGAGCTGGTCGGAGAGGGGTCGAGCGCCCCGCTGCGGATCGACGTGGTCTCCTTCGGCTTCAAGCGCGGGACCCCGCGGGAGGCCGACCTGCTGCTCGACGTGCGGTTCCTCCCGAACCCGCACTGGGTCGAGGAGCTGCGCGGCTACTCCGGCCGTGACGCACCGGTGCGCGACTACGTCTTCGGGCAGCCATCGACCGGGCCGTTCGTCGATGCGGTGGAGCGTCTCCTCGACGTGGTCGTCCCGGGCTACGTGACCGAGGGCAAGCGCTACCTCACCATCGCCATCGGGTGCACGGGGGGCAAGCACCGCTCGGTCGCCCTCGCTGAGCGCTTCGGGAGCTACCTGCGGGACACCTTCGCGCTCCCCGTCGAGGTCGAGCACCGCGACCTCGGTGCCGAGTGAGCGCCGCGCGCGTCCGGCTCCGCCGGGCGGTCGCGCTCGGCGGGGGTCATGGGCTCGCCCGTACCCTCGCCGCGCTCCGCACGCTCGCCGACGAGGTCGTCGCGATCGTCTCGGTGGCCGACGACGGGGGGTCCTCCGGCCGCTTGCGGCGTGACCTCGACGTCGTCCCGCCAGGGGACCTCCGCATGGCGCTGACCGCGCTGGGGCATCGGGAGCGGCTCGCCGAGGTGCTCGGGTACCGCTTCCCGCGCGGGGAGCTGGCCGGCCACGCCCTCGGCAACCTCGTCCTGGTGGCGCTGCAGGACCTCCACGAGGGGGACCTCGTCGCGGCGCTGGACGAGCTCGCCTACCACCTCGGCGTCGCGGGGCGCGTCCTGCCGTGCACGACGGACCACGTCACGCTGCACGCCCGCAGCCTCGCCGGGCCGGTCAGCGGCCAGGCCGCCATCGCGGCGACCTCCCGGCTGGAACGGGTGTGGCTCCAGCCCGAGGCTCCGGCCGCCACACCCGCCGCCCTCGAGGCGCTCACCGGGGCGGATCTCGTGGTGCTCGGACCCGGGTCGCTGTACACGAGCCTGCTGCCCAACCTGCTCGTCCCGGAGCTCGCGGCAGCCGTGATCGCCGCTCCCGGCCCGCGGGTCCTGGTCGCGAACCTACGCGAGCAGCTCGGCGAGACCGAGGGCATGTCGCTCGCTGACCACCTGGAGGCGCTGGCGTCCCACGTCCCGGCGCTGCCCGTCGACGTGGTGCTGCTCCACGACGGACGGACACCGCGGGGTCCGGGCCGACCGCTCGATCCGGGGCCGCTGCCGCCGCCGAGGGCTCGGGTCGGACGGGTGGAGCGTGCGGACCTGCTCGGGGACCACGACGGCCACGATCCGGACGCGCTCGCCCGTGCGCTGGCCCGGCTGGTCTGATGCCGGGCACCTTCACCACGGCCGTGCGCCAGGAGCTCGCCCAGCTCCCGCTGGGTTCCGGCATCGAGGTACGAGCCGAGCTGCTCGGGCTCGTGCGCACCATCGCCACGCTGACGGTACGTGGGGGTCCCGACCCGACCCCGGTCGTGGTCTTCGAGACGGCCGAGGGGGCGGTCGCCCGGCGGGTCCACGCCCTCCTGCTGCGCCGCTACCGCCTCAGACCCGAGCTGCGGGTCCGCTCGGGCGAGGGGGTGCGCCACCAGGCGCGCTACGCCGTAGCCGTCACCGCCGCGGCCGGACGGCTCGTCCGTGATCTCGGGGTCGTCGACGACCACGGCCGCCTCGAGCCGCACCTGAGGACCGGGCTCCTGCCGACCGAGCGGCGCGCGTTGCTGCGCGGGGCCGTGCTCGGCGCGGGCTCCTTCTCCGCCCCCGGGCGGCCGGCGCACCTGGAGATCCGGGTGCGGCACCGCGTGACGGCCATGGACCTCGCGGCGGTGCTGGCCGAGGTGGTCGGTCCCGGGCCGTCGGTCCCGACCAGCGGCCCGACCCGGGTGGTGCTGAAGTCCGGCCGGCGGATCGGCGCGTTGCTCGCCGCTGTCGGCGCGACCGCCGCCTACCTCGCCCTCGAGGAGCAGCAGGTGCGGCGCGAGGTCCGGGCCGAGGCGACCCGCCTGGCCAACGCCGACCGCGCCAACCTCGCACGGACGGTCACCGCGAGCGCGGCGCAGGCCGAGGCCGTGACGCGCGCGATCGAACGCCACGGCTGGGACGGGCTCGAGCCGGAGCTGCGCGAGGTCGCGCTGACGCGGTTGGCGAACCCGGAGGCCTCGCTGGCCGAGCTCGGAGCGCTGCTGGACCCGCCGGTCGGCAAGTCCGCGGTGCACCGTCGCCTGCGTCGGCTCGAGGAGCTCGGCGACCGCGGGACCACCGACGAAGGGGAACCGGTTGACCCCTGACCGCTGCGGGGGGTCGGTGCTAGGGTCGGTCGCGAGCGCGGGACGCACGGCAGCCGCCTTGCCGGACCCGGCGCGCACACCGGTCCGCGGCCATCCACGGCCGCGCCGGCCGCGGTCAGCGGGGGCAGCACCAGCCCCCCGGACCGCCCACCGGACACCATCACCCCAGCGAACGGGAGTTCCCACATGTCCGTGAAGGTCGCCATCAACGGCTTCGGCCGCATCGGCCGCAACTTCCTGCGTGCAACCCTCGAGCACGACATCGACCTCGACATCGTGGCGGTCAACGACCTGACCGACACCCAGGCCCTCGGGATGCTGCTGAAGTACGACAGCGTCCACGGCCGCTTCGACGGCACGGTCGAGGTCGAGGGCGACGCCATCGTCGTCAACGGCACACCGATCAAGGTCTTCTCCGAGCGCGACCCGGCCGCTCTGCCGTGGAGCGACCTCGGGGTCGAGGTGGTCGTCGAGTCGACCGGCTTCTTCACCCAGCGTGACGCCGCCGCCAAGCACCTCGACGCGGGCGCCAAGAAGGTCATCATCTCCGCGCCCGCCAAGGGTGAGGACAAGACCATCGTCATGGGTGCGAACGAGGACGAGTACGACCCCGCGACCCACGACGTCATCTCCATGGCCTCCTGCACCACGAACTCGGTCGTCCCGATGGCGAAGGTGATCCACGACGCCTTCGGCATCGAGCAGGGGCTGATGACCACGATCCACGCCTACACCGGCGACCAGCGCCTGCACGACGCACCGCACAAGGACCCGCGGCGTGCCCGGGCCGCCGCCCTGTCGATGGTCCCGACCACCACCGGTGCCGCCAAGGCCACCGCGCTCGCGCTGCCGGAGATGAAGGGACGGCTCGACGGGTACGCGATGCGCGTCCCCACCCCGTCCGGCTCCGCGACCGACCTGACCCTGCTGCTCTCCAAGGAGGTCACCAAGGACGAGGTCAACGCGGCGCTCAAGGCGGCGGCTGAGGGCCCGCTGCAGGGCATCCTCGAGTACACCGAGGACCCGATCGTCTCCGTCGACATCATCGGCAACCCCCACTCCTGCATCTTCGACGCCGGCGTGACCATCGCGGCCGGCAGGATGGTCAAGGTGCTCGGCTGGTACGACAACGAGATGGGCTACTCGACCCGTCTGGCCGACTTCACCAGGTTCGTGGGGGACAAGCTGTGACCTCCGAGATGCTCGCAGGGGTCCGGACCTTGCCGGACCTCGATGCCGAAGGGAAGACGGTCTTCGTCCGCGCCGACCTCAACGTCCCCCTGCGCGACGGGGCGATCACCGACGATCTGCGCGTGCAGTCGTCGGTGCCGACCCTGCGGGCGCTGCTCGACCAGGGTGCGAGCGTGATCGTCGCCTCGCACCTGGGTCGGCCGAAGGGGACGCCCGACCCGGCGTCCTCGATGGCCGCGGTCGGCACGCGCCTGCAGCAGCTGCTGTCCACCGACGTCATCACCGCGAGCGACGTGGTCGGGGAGGACGCGAGGGCGAAGGCAGCGGCGCTCAAGCCCGGGCAGGTCCTGCTGCTCGAGAACCTGCGCTGGGACCCCGGCGAGACGAGCAACGACGACGCCTTCGCCGACGCGCTCGCGGGCCTGGCTGACGTGTACGTCGACGACGCCTTCGGGGCGTCGCACCGGGCGCACGCCTCGATCGCCGGCATCCCTGCCCGCATCCCCGGCTACGCCGGCCTGCTGCTCGAGCGCGAGCTCGACGTGCTCGGCGGGCTGCTCGAGGACCCGGCACGGCCCTACGTGGCCGTGCTCGGCGGCGCCAAGGTCAGCGACAAGCTGACGGTGCTGGAGAACCTGCTGCAGCGGGTCGACGCCATCGCCGTCGGTGGGGCCATGGCCTTCACCTTCCTCGTCGCTGAGGGCGTCGACGTCGGCGCCTCGCGCGTCGAGGAGGACCAGGTCGAGACCGTGGGACGCCTCGTGACCGCAGCCCGTGAGCGCGGCGTCGATGTGCTGCTGCCCACCGACGTCGTCGTGGCTCCCCGGTTCGAGGAGGACGCCCCCGCGACCACGGTGCCGGTGTCGGCCATCCCGCAGGACCAGATGG
>JBKHDS010000176.1:0-5516 GCA_046541215.1 Nitriliruptoraceae bacterium | reverse complement strand
GGACCGGTCGGTCCCCGAGGAGCTCCGGGCGATCCGCGGCTACTCCGTCTACCCCGGCGACTACGAGGTGGGCCTCGCCGCGGAACTCTTCAGACGCTACGGACGCCTCCTCGGGGTGGGGGATCTTCACCAGCTCCATCAGCGACTCAACATCCAGCCCGGTGGACTGATCGGGGTCATCCACCTCGAGTCGATCACCGAGCTCGACCGGCCGGTCACACTGGACGAGCTGCGCGCGAACGGCATCGCGTTCGCACAGAACATCGTGAGTGGCCGGTCGCTGACCCTCGAGGAGGTCGCGACCGTCTTCGAGCTCGGTGGCCTGGGCGTTCCAGACGACGTCCTCATGGCGGCCGAGGACGGAGCAGCCGAGTGGGGATGACTGGCGACGAGCTCCTCACGCAGGTCCGCGGCTTGCGGCAGTGGCGGGACGGAGAGCAACGCGCCCCGCACAAGCCGCTCCTGCTGCTTCTCGCCTTGGGCCGCCTGCAACGGCAAGGTGAGCGGCTGATGCCCTTCGATGAGGCCGCCGAGCCGCTGCGGAGGCTGCTGGAGCAGTTCGGTCCTCCCACGCGACGTCACCATCCGGAGTACCCGTTCTGGCGGCTTCGACTCGACGGACAAGTGTGGGAGATCGAAGACGAGGACGTCGTCGAGACGACAGGTCGTCGCGGTGCTGCTCGAGAGCCACTTTTCGCCATCGCTCCACGAAGACATCTGCACGGCTGCCGGACTACGGGTCCGGACGAACGTCGCGGACCAAGCCCGCCGAGATCCTGAGTTCCGGATCGAGGTGCTGCGCGCCTACGAGTACCGCTGCGCGATGTGTGGGTACGACGGGCGCCTCGACACCGTCTCGGTCGGTCTCGACGCCGCCCACGTCCAGTGGTGGGCGTACGACGGACCGGACGAGATCGACTACGGCATCGCCCTGTGCGCCTTGCACCATCAGGCGCTGGATCGCGGGGTCGGCGTCTCGCTCGACCATCGGGTCCTCGTCTCCCGCAGGTTCAACGGCAGCGGCCGAGAACGCGAGCTGGTCATCGACCTCTCCGGCAAGCCCCTCTACGAACCGCAGGACGGGCTCCCCTCTTCCAGCGGCGCCGTACCTGTCCTGGCACGGCACGGAGGTCTTCAGCGGCGAGCCCCGGACCATGGCCGAGGATGTCGTCGCGGCTGAGGACCGAGCTCCCTTCGGTCAGCCGCACGGGTGGGACGAGCGGGACCGGTCGGCGGCCGCTTCATCCATGCCGAGGATGACGTGCTACCAGGTGTCGGCGGCGAAGGAGTGGGAGTGGCGGCCGAGCGTGCGCTTGCCCGCCGAGGAGAAGTCGTGCCGCGTGAGGTGAGGACCGTGGTGGTGTCGTCCGCCACCCCCGGGACCCCAGAGTCGTGATCCTGAGCGCTACCCAGGCAACCTCGCGGCGACGTGACCTGCAGAGCGGAATCTCCCATGTTGCGGCACCTGACCACCGCTCCGGTTCTGTACGACCGCTCTTGGCACCCCCCAGGATGATGGATTAGGTTCGGCTTCCCTTAATCCTTGGTACAGGAGTCCTGGATCGCATGACCACCGGATCTCACTTGGCGTCGCTCCCAGCCACGGCCCGACTGCTTCTGTTCGTCGTGGTGACCAGCCTCACCGCCCTGTTGTTGTCGGCGTGCAGCGCAGACAGCAGCGAGGAGGATGCCACGGCAGCAGCTGACGCGGAAGACAGCGAACAGACGACGTCGGAGCCGTCCTCATCGGAGGAGGGTGAGGCGGCAGCCGCCGCCACCCGGACCATCGAGCACGCCCTGGGGACCGCCGAGGTACCCGCGGACCCCCAGCGGGTCGTCGACATGGGGAACGTGTTCCACTTCGAGGTGGCGCAGATCGTCGGGCTGACCGACCGGATCATCGCGACGACCGGGGACGTCCCGCAGACCTACGACTACGTCGAGTTCCCTGACGACCTCCTCGACATCGGTGTGCAGGAGTACGACCTCGAGGCCATCGCGGCAGCGGACCCCGACCTGATCATCGGCCTGGACGTTCGCATCGGGGACCTCTACGACCAGCTCGAGCAGATCGCGCCGACCGTGGCCGTCGGGTTCGAGACCTCCGCGGACTTCCTGGCCACCGGGCGCGCCTACGCCGACGCCCTGGGCGGCGAGGACGCCGTTGCCGCCTACGACACCGCCGTCGAGGACTACCTGGACCGCGCCACGGGGATCGGTGAACGGATCCAGGCGGGCGATGCCCCGGACGTGGCGATCATGCGCGCTTCCACGGAGTTCCAGCGCTACGAGCTCCCCGGCATCTTCTCCGGCAAGATCCTGTACGAGGATGTCAGCCTGCCCGTTCCCGAGGGCCTGCAGGAGGCAGCGGAGGCCGGTGAGGCCACCCTGGCGTTCAGCGACGAGCAGTTGGGCAGCATCGCCGATCCCGATCACCTGTTCGTCTATCAGGGTGTCGGGGTCGATGCGGTGCAGCAGTCCCAAGCGACGATCGAGACGCTGAGCGAGAACCCGCTGTGGGACTCACTGACGGCGGTCCAGGAGGATCAGGTCTACTCCGTCGGCGGCCACTTCTTCAGCGGCGGTGTACTCGCGGCGAACCTGGTGCTGGACGACCTCGAACGCTTCGTCCTGTCCGAGCAGGGCTGAACCATCCGGCGGCCAGCCGTGGGCCGCTCGGGGGTGCGGGGCACCCGGTGGCGGGTGACCGCCGCGCCATCCGGGTGGCAACCGTCGCTGCTTGCGGGGCTCAGCGGGCGGGACCAACGAGGTCCTCGAGCAAGAGATCGAGGACCTCCTCCTCGTAGACCGTGCGCCCGACGTCCCGCATCACGCGCGCGAGCTCGGGATCCCAGCGGCTCTCGGCCGGGGAGCCCTGAAGGTCCGGTCCGGCCGCCGACCGTGCCGTTGCATCGAGGTAGTCGTCAGCGCCGAAGCGCCACGCTGTCCCTCCGGTCGCGGCCAGCACGGCCGCGCCGATGCGCAGCCCCGCCCAGTCGAAATCACCGTGGTAGCGGACCTGCACACCCGCGCGCACCAGCCCGTCCAGCACCCGCAGACAGGCCAGCGACGGTCGCCCCTCGGTGCACACCAACGGTGCGCTGCCGGCACCCAGCCGCTCCGCGGCCGCGCGCAGCACCGCAGGGTTCTCGCACACGTACACGTCCCCACCCCCGCGGTGCTCCAGCGGTAGACGGGTGAGCTGCTGGAGGGTGATGCGGAACGGCAGCCCCTGCCCCGACGCCTCTGTGAGCCAGCGACCCAACGGGCTGCCACCGGCATCGAGGTTGAGCACGAGCACCTGGCTGGCGAGGTCGTCAGGCACGACCCCGACCGCCTCCCACAGGGCCCGCCGATCCGCCGCCGAGCGTGGCACGGGCTCCCCCAGCTGGGACGCGATGCCTCGCAGCACGAGCCCGGCGAGCGTGGTCGCCCCGAGCGCCTTGGTGTCCCCGGTCAGACGGGAGGCGAGCACCGGTAAGGGAACCGCGTCCGCGGGGAGCTCCGCCAACACCCGGGCGGCGGTTACCAGCAGGTCCAGTTCCCCGCGGGTGTACAGCCGCGCGAGCATGCCGGTGCCGAGGTCATCGAGCCAGACCTCGACCCAGGTACCGGCCGGGGCGAGCGAACGGGCCTGGTTCCGGGCCGCAGCGATGGCGTCGGCACGCGCGGCCGCGTCCCCGAAGCGATCCGGGAGCGGGCCATGCACCGACCCAACGACCGTGCTGAGGTCCCATTCGGGGTCGGCGTGGCGCAGCACCTCGTCCAGGGCACCGAGCGGCACGGCGGTCGTCGCCGTACCGGCACGGATCGGCCGGCCGAGGATGCCGGCGATGGCCCGCCGGGTCGCGTCGTCGGCGAGCGGGACCCGGACCGTCACGCTGGCCCACCGCTGTGGGCCCGCGCGGGCCATCGCCCGCCAGCAGCGCTCCCACAGCACGGTGAGTTCCGCGCCGGCGAGCCGTGCCGGCAGGTCACGGCCGGGCAGGGGAGGCGTCACGTCAGCGTCCACCCCCGTGCCACGGCCACCTCGGCATCGGGGCCTTCGACCAGTTCCGTTCCGTTCCACAGGATCAGCAGGGAGGACACCGCGTGCTCGTCGGCGAGGTGGAGCAGGTCGTAGTGTGCGACGCCGGGCACGGCACGGTCGACGGCCCACAGATCGAAGCCGGTCATGAACAGGTCGAGGTCGAAGGCGACCGACAGGGAGAGCAGCTCGGACCTCCCCTGGTCGTCGATACCGGCGAAGGCCTCGTCCAGCGCGAGCAGCCGCGGGCAGGTCGGCGAGCCGGCGGCGAAGGCCGCGTGTGCGGCCGCGAACAACGGCAGGTGCAGGGAGGCGGCCTTCTCCCCGCCGGACAGCCGTGCGTGCCGGGCCCGTGTCAACAGGGCCTCAGACCCGTCGGCCTCGACCAGGAACAGCTCGAAGCGGCGCCAGCGACGGTAGTCGAGCACCTCGGCGAGCAGCTCCCGGTACGGCGTCTGGGGATGCGCGGCGCGGGCCGCCTTGATCTCCGCGGAGAAGTGCCGGCGCAACTCCTCGAGCTGGTCGGGACCGAAGTGCGCCGGGTCCTGGTCGAGGAGGCGGTGCACCCGTTTCCACGCCGCGGTCGCCGAGTCCTCCGCCCGCCAGGCGACCCCGACGGTGTGGCCGGAAGACAGCCGTCGGGCCCGCATCTGTGCGTCCATCGTCGTGACCAGGTCGCGCGTGGCCTGGGTCCGGTGGTGGATCTGACCGCACACCGACGTGAGGAGCGCATCCTCGAACACGGCCCGTTCGCGTGCGGTCAGCAGGGCCTCCTGGTCGGTGCGCTGCCCGCTGAGCTCCGCCGCGAAGGCCGCCACCGACCGCTCCCCCAACTCGTCGGCGATGGTCACGACGATGAGGTCATCCTCGACGTCCCACGAGGGTCGGTACCCGCTCCCGAGCGCGTGGTCCAACTCCTCCAGGCTCCGCGTGATGCGGGTCTGTGCCGCCTTGCGCCGCTCCCCCGCGCCCGACACCCCCGTGACCAGCGCATCCACCGCCTCCAGCAGCGCGTCCTCGTCAACGTCGTCCCCGACGTCGAGGTCGAGGGGGCCAGCCAGGTCCGAGCGGGCGAGGATCGCGAGCCGGCGGTGCGCCGCGACGACCCGCTCCCCGCTGGAGATGCGCGCCTCGTCGGCCGCGCCCACCTCGCCTTCGGCCTGACCCCGAGCGGCAGCGGCGGTCCGGATGCGCGCCTCAGCCGCGCTGCGCTCGGTCTCGGCCGCACGCAGATCGTCCTCGACGGCACCGAGGTCACCGACGACACCCGCATCCGCGCCGCGCTGCCGACCATCCGTCACCTGATGGAGAACGGCGGCCGGCCGGTGCTCGCGAGCCACCTCGGCCGGCCGAAGGGGCAGGTCGAGCCGGAGCTGTCCCTCGAGCCCGCCGGCACCCGCCTCGCCGAGCTGCTCGACTGCGAGGTGCTCCTCGCCGACGACTGCATCGGCGACGGCCCCCGCAAGGTCGTCAGCGATCTGCGCGACGG
>JBKHDS010000175.1:0-5520 GCA_046541215.1 Nitriliruptoraceae bacterium | reverse complement strand
GCTGGACCTGGCCTCGGTGCGCCAGATCCGCACGACCGCCAACGCGATCGGGCACGTCTGGCTCGCCCTGGTGGTCTGCGCCTGCCGCCGCGCCGGGGTCGACCCGGCCGACATCCGGATCCTGATCCAGAACGACGTGCTCAAGGAGTACGTGGCGCGCGGGACCTACATCCACCCGCCCGAGGCCGGCCTGTCCATCGTGGCCGACGTCGTGGCGTACGCCGCCGAGCACCTGCCGGCCTGGACCCCCGTGACGCTGAGCGGCTACCACATCCGCGAGGCCGGAGCCGACGCGATCGACGAGGTGGCCTTCTCCGTCGCCAACGGCATCGCCTACTGCGACGCCGCCCTCTCCCGCGGTCTCGCCATCGACGACTTCGCCCCGTCGCTGTTCACCTTCCTGTCCGCCAACCTCGACCTGCTCGAGGAGGTGGCGAAGTTCCGTGCCGCCAGGCGCGTCTGGCACGACGTGATGACCGAGCGCTACGACGCGCAGGATCCGGCGAGCAAGGCCTACCGCATCTTCGCCTTCACCGCCGGGTCCCGGCTGACCTCGCAGCAACCGCTCAACAACCTCACCCGCACCGCCCTGGAAGCCCTGTCCGCGGTGCTCGGCGGGGTCCAGACCCTGCACGTCTCGGCCTACGACGAGGCACTCGGCGTCCCGAGCGCGAGTGCGGCGCTGACCGCCCTGCGTAGCCAGCAGATCCTGCTCGAGGAGACCAGCCTCACCTCGGTCGCGGACCCGCTCGGCGGCAGCTACCTCATCGAGCACCTCACCGACGAGCTGACCCGGCGCATCCATGCGCGTCTGGCGCAGATCGCCGAGCGTGGCGGGGCGGTCGCCTGCATCGACGACGGCTGGTTCCAGCAGGAGATCTCCGACCGCGCCTACCAGCGCCAGCGAGAGATGGAGGCCGGCCGCCGCCGGATCGTCGGGGTCAACCACCAGGTGGAGGACAGCGACGAGGAGTTGCGCGTCTTCCAGCCCGACCCCGCCGGTGAGCGCGAGCAGATCGAGCGGCTCCAACATCTGCGGGCCACCCGTGATCAGGCAGCGGTCGACACCTCCCTGCGACGGCTCGAGCGGGACGCTCGTCAGGCCCGCAACATCGTGCCCGCCACCATCGAGGCGGTGCAGGCCTACGCGACCGTCGGGGAGATCACCGAGACCCTCACCCGCGTCTACGGCCGGTACCTCCCGCAGGTCGCCTGGTAGCGACTCCGGCGCGGCGCGAGGGGATCAGCGCAACCGTCGCTCCAGCGCGGTCACGAGCCGGGCGGCGCTGTCCTCGACGAGGTGGAGGTAGAGCCCCGGCTCGGCGACCTCGAGCTCCGTGAGCTGCCAGGTGCCCACCGCGTCAGGCACGAGGTCGACCCGCGCGTAGAGCAGGTCGTACCCGGTCGCCGACACGACCCAGCGCGCCAGCGCCGCCGCGTCGTCGGGTACCTCCGTGAGCGGCTCGTAGGCGCCGCCGTGCTCGATCTGGACGAGCAGCCCTCCGGGCGCCGGTCGCTTGCGGACCGCGTGGCTGACCTCGCCATCGATCAGGACGACGCTGAGCTCCCCTGCGGTGGCGATAGCGTCGAGGTAGGGCTGCACGAGCGCGTCCCCGGCCTCGAGCAGGCGGTCCAGGGCCGCCTGCCCCGTGTCCGGATCGACCCGCTGGACCTCGTGGCCGCCGGCGCCCACGGCGGGCTTGAGCACGAGGTCGTGCCACCCACGAGCCTTGGCCAACGCCCCGAGGTCGACCCGGTCGCCGTGCGCGAGCCAGGCGGTCGGCACCACGGGCGCGCCGCGCTCCTCCAGCTCGAGCAGGTAGCTCTTGTGGGTGTTCCAGCGCAGCACCTCGGGGGGGTTGAACAGCGCTGTCACCCCCGAGACCTGCGCCGCCCAGGCCAGGAACTCGTCGCGTCGGTGGTGGTAGTCCCACACCGTCCGGACCACCACCGCGTCCTGATCCGCCCAGCGGACCGCAGGATCGTCCCAGACGAGCAGCGCCGGCTCGTGACCGGCTGCGGCGAGGGCGTCGAGCAGCGGCCTATCGTCCTGGTCGGTGGGCTCCTGATCAGCGGCGGTGGCGAGCGCGAGACGCATCGTGGTCGCTCCTGCGCGAGGTCGGGGCACCCTCCGGCGCCGAGGCTGGCGCGCCGGACCGCTGCGCGGTGCACCGGCGGCCGGGTGCGGTCAGGGAGCGCTCGCGCCGTTGATCGGATCGACGAGCTCGTCCACGGTGGTGACGGTCACGACACCCGAACCGTCCTCCGCCGCCCACAGCACCGTTCGGACCAGCGCTTCCTGACCCGCGCCGGTGTGGGCGGCACCCCGGAACTCGACCGACTCCCCGCGACGGGCAGCCTCCATCGCGGCCTCGAAGCGACCGAGGTCTCGATCGAGCAGCATCCGGCGCAGATCGATCCCCTGCTCGAGCCCGGGCCACACCTGT
This sequence comes from Nitriliruptoraceae bacterium, assembly GCA_046541215.1. Classification (GTDB taxonomy): domain Bacteria; phylum Actinomycetota; class Nitriliruptoria; order Nitriliruptorales; family Nitriliruptoraceae; genus T1Sed10-7. The sequence goes on along the minus strand of JBKHDS010000175.1, from coordinate 3,073 downwards.
GCGATCGAGCCGCCGCCCACCTCCAGCGCCCAGAGCGAGCGCAGGTCGTCGTCGAGCATGGCGACCAGCGCGTCGCCCCGCTCCGCGAGCAGCCCCTCGAGGTGGCGGAAGGCGACCGCGGACAGCAGCGGTTGGAGCCGTTCGGTGTCCTGCGGATCCATCTCACCTCCTCGGTCCGGGCGGCTGATGCCACCGTCGCTGGCGTTCGTCACGGCCCCCCACGGTAGCCCGCCCCGGCGACATCACGGCACGTCTTCGCGACGGTCCCGCCGGAAGGGCAGCCGCGCGCGGACATCGCGCACGAGGGCGGCATCGAGGTCGGCGACCAGCACGGTCTCCTGGCCCGCGGCAGCTACCAGCACCTCACCCAACGGATCGACGATGCGGCTGTCACCGGCGTACCCGAGCCCACCACCGCTACCGACCCGGTTCACACCGACCACGTAGGTCTGGTTCTCGATCGCCCGGGCGTCCAGGAGCGTGCGCCAGTGGTGCCGTCGGGCGGCTGGCCAGTTGGCGACCACCACCTCGACGTCCACCGGCGGGGTGCGACCCCAGTACAGCGGCGCGAAGCGCAGGTCGTAGCAGACCGACAGGCCGATCCTGAGCTCACCGAGCTCGATCGCCACCGCCTCGTCCCCCGCCCGGAACCGCTCGTGCTCCCCGGCGTAGGAGAAGGGGTGCAGCTTGTCGTAGCGGGCCCGCAGCCCGTTCGTATCGACGACCAGCAGGCTGTTGGTCGGCAGCTGCGCCCCGCCACCGGTCAGCGCGACCGAGCCCATGAGCACGACGCCGTGGCGTGCGGCCTGCGCCTGCAGCCAGCTGACGGTCGGGCCGTCCTCGCGCTCCGCGGTGCGGTGGGTCGCCATGGAGAACCCGGTCGCGAACATCTCGCTGAGCACCACCAACTCGGCGCCGGTGGCCGCCGCCTGGGTCACGAGCCCGGCGAGATGGTCGCAGGTGGCCGCACGGTCCTCCCACACGATGTCGTGCTGGACGGCAGCGATCCTCATCCGCTCTGCTCCTCGACGCCTGGCGATGCCACCTCGACGCTCCCGGCGGCGCGCGCGGCGCGGGCGCGTCGGGCCCGGGAACGTGCCACCGGATCGGGGGCCAGCCCCCGCAACCCGTTCCACAGCAGGTTCACGACGTGCGCGGCGACCTGGTCACGCGGCAGGTCACGGTGCTCGAGCCACCACTCGCCGACGTGGGCGACGGCGCCGACGAGCATCAACGCGTACATCGGTGCGGTCTCGGCCTCGAAGCCCTGCTCGCCGAACCCCTCGACGAGCTGGCTCTCCGCACGGGCCGCGACGTCGGAGATGACCGAGGCGAAGGAGCCGCTGGTCATGCCGATCGGGGCGTCGCGGATCAGGACCCGGAACCCCTCCTCGTGCTCCTCGATGTAGGCCAGGAAGGCGTCGGCGGCACCTTCGGCCACCGCCCGCGGATCCTGCGCCTCGAAGGCGGCAGCGATCGAAGCGGTCAGCCGCCGCACCTCACGGTCGACCACGACCGCGTAGACCCCCTGCTTGCCACCGAAGTGCTGGTAGACGACCGGCTTGCTCACCCCGGCGCGGTCCGCGATCTCCTCGATCGAGGTGGCTTCGAAGCCACGCTCGGCGAACACCGAGCGGGCGACGCCGACCAGCTGCTCACGCCGCTGCTGGGCGGTCATGCGCACGCGCTTGGACATCGCACCGCTCCTGTGCACCCCTGGCCCGTCGCACGACCGTAGCGCCGGCGACGGCGGTAGGGTGCCGGCCGTGACCCCCTCCTCCGCACCCGCACCCGAACCCGAGCCCGCACACGACCTGGCGGTCATCCGACGGGCCCGCAGCATGCTCGATGCTGCCCTCGATGAGGTGGCGGGCTGGCTGCTGGACCGCAGCGGCGAGGTCGTGGTGCAGGCCAAGGAGGACGGCACGCCCGTCTCCGAGGCCGACCGCGCGGTCGACGACCGGCTCCGGGCACGCGTGAGCGCCGCCTTCCCCGACCACGGCGTGCTCTCGGAGGAGCGGGGTACCGTCTCGCCGACGACGCGCTGGACCTGGGTCATCGATCCCGTCGACGGCACGTCGAACTACGTCAACCGTCTGCCCTACTGGTGCATCTCGGTCGCGCTGCTGCGCGACGGTGATCCGGTGCTAGGGGTGGTGGACGTGCCCGTCCTCGGCCGTCGCTACCTCGCCGTCAAAGGCGGCGGCGCCGAGGTGGTGAGCCGCTCGACCTCGCTGGACGGTGAGCAGCAGCGGCCCCGCAGCCGGCCGCTGCAGGTGCGCGCACCGGTCGACTGGCGCGATCCGCGCAACCGGCACGTGCCGCTGCTGCTGACCACCGGGACCGCCCGCCGCGCGGTGAAGGCGGGCGTGACCCTGAACCTGCGGGTGCTGGGCTCCACGGCGCTGGACCTCGCCCTGGTCGCCGAAGGTGTCGCGGCCGCGTCGATCGCCGTGGTGCCGAAGGTGTGGGACATCGCGGCCGGGGTACTGCTCGTCGAGGAAGCCGGTGGGGTGGCGCTGGCCGTCGATGACGAGCCGCTCCTGCCCCTCCCCCGCGACCAGGAGCAGGAAGGCCGCTCGGCCATGACGGTCGCGGGCCCCGATGCGGCCTACGTGCGCGAGCTGACCGGCGCCCTGCTGGGGTGAGCGTCGGCGCGGCCGGCATGGTCAGCGCGGTACCACCCCGGTGTCCGGCAGCCAGACCCGGGCCTCGGTCCCGCCGCACTCGCGGCGATCGAGCTCCAACCGGCCCCCGAGGCGGTCGGCGACCCGCCGCGCGGCGTACAGCCCAAGGCCGAGCCCGCCGTGCCGCCGGGTCATCCCCTGGTCGGCCTGGTGGAAGGGCTGGTCGAGCCGCACCAGGACCTCGTCGGGGATACCGGGCCCCTGGTCGGTGATCACGACCGCGATGCCGGTGTCGTCCGAGCCCACCTCGACGAGGACCCGGGTCCCCTCTGGCGCGTGGGCGAGCGCGTTGTCGAGCAGCGGCGCGAGCAGCGCCTTGGCGAGCAGGTGCTGGCCGGTCCAGGTGGCATCGCCTTCGATGGCCACGCGGGTGACGTCATGCTCGC
>JBKHDS010000174.1:0-5526 GCA_046541215.1 Nitriliruptoraceae bacterium | reverse complement strand
GGCCACCTCGGCAGTCAGCACCTCGTCCCGGACCTCGTCATCGGTCAGGCCCGTGCCCTCGTCGTCCCGGAGCGCCAGCAGCAGTCCGAGCAGGTCGTCGGCGTGCTCACCCTCAGGGTCGGTGGCCCGGCGCTGGGCGATGAGCGTCTCGGCGACGTCGGCGAGCTCGTCAGCCGCCCGGCGGAAGGCTCGGAACCAGGGCAGCGGGACGTGGTCGAACCGGTCGAGCCCCGGCAGCATCGTGCGTTCGATGCGGTCGATCGCGACCCCCATGTGGTGCGCTATCCGATCGGTGGACGCGCGCGCGTCGGCGCCGAACAGCGTCCGGGCCACGATGTCGAGGGTCAGCGCCATCATCCTCGGACCGAGCGCGACGGTGTGGCCATCGCGCCAGGTCGCGAGCTCCTCCGCCGTGCTCGCGGCCATCGTGGCCGCGTACCCCTCCAGCCTCGAGCGGTGGAAGGGCGCCTGCAGCAGCCGGCGGTGGCGCAGGTGGATCGGTTCCTCGTTGGTCAGCAGTCCCTCGCCCAGGACCTTGCGCATCCGGGCGAACCCGACCCCCTTCACGAACGAGCGCGTCCGGCGGACCAGCACCTCGTCGACCTGTTGCGGGGCGAACAGGCCGAGGAACAGCTGGCCCCGCAGCTCGAAGGCGACCGCGTCCCCGTAACGGCGCTGGAGCCCGAGCAGGTAGCCAGGGGTGTCGGCCAGGAACCGGGCCCGGTCAGCCGTCCCGCGCGTGCTCCCCGAGGTCCCGGTGGAGCCGCAGAGCCAGCAGGACCCCGCCGAGCGCGACGGCGATGGCCGGCAGCATCGCCAGGCGGGGTCCGAAGGCGTCCGAAGCCGCCCCATCGATCGCGGCGGCGAGCGGTCGGTTGCCGAGGAAGGCGACGCTCCACAGCGCCAGGACCCGGCCGCGGAGCTCGTCGGGGACCCGGCGCTGCAGCACGGTCGTGTACCCGTTCAGGCCGAGCACGAACCCGATCCCACCGAGCCCGAAACCGACCGCCGCGACCCACGCGAGCGGTGCGAGCGCGACCGTGGTCAGCCCGACGACGGTGAGCAGCCCGCCGGTCGCCGAGACGCGCAGGCCGCCGAAGGCGCGGGTCAGTCGGCCGGCGAGCAGCGCCGTCGGTGCGGCCGCGATACCGAAGGCGCTGACGAAGACCGCGGTCAGGGTGTCCGCGCCCCCGAACTGTGCGGCCATCGGGGGGCTGAGCGTGATGGCGGGATCGGCGGCCGCGCCGACCGTCGCCGTCCCGATGAGCAGCAGCAGGATCACCCGGTCCGAGCGCACGTACCGCAGGCCGGCTCGCACCGACCGGTCACCCGCCTCCTCCGGTGGCCTCGCCCGGGTACGGATCGACAGCAGCGCGCCGATCAGGACGAGGAAGCTCACGGCGTTGACGACGAACGCCACCTCGGCACCCACGGTGGCGAGCAACGCCCCGGACACCGCCGGCCCGAGCGCCCGGCCCACGTTGAAGGTCAGCGAGGTGAGTGCGACGCCGGTCTCGAGGTCGGCGTCGTCGACGAGGGCCGGGATCAGGGCGTTCAGCGCCGGTGCGGCCACCGCCTGCCCGATCCCGATGCCCAGCGCGGCCAGGATGACCGGCCAGGCGCCCGGGAAACCGTCGACCCCCAGGAGGACCGCGGCCACCGCGAGCACGCTGGCGGCGCTCGCCGACACCACCTGGGAGGCGAGCAGGATGCGCTTGCGGTCGAAGCGGTCGAGCCAGGACCCCGCAAGGGGACCGAGCAGTACGAGCGGCACGAACTGTGCCACGGAGACCAACCCGACCTGCAACGCCGAGTCCGAGAGCCGGAACACCACCACCGCCGCGGTGACGTTGAACAGCCAGTTGCCCGCGTTGGAGGCGAGCATGCCGGCGAACCAAGGGCCGAAGGTGCGGTCGGTCAGCAGCTGCGCGGTCGTGCGCGGCTGCTGACGATCGGGTGCGGCGTCGTCGGACACCTCTCGAACGCTACCGCCCGCCCACCGGGGCCGATCCGAGTGCCAGCGCCTCGCTCGGTGCGCTGGCCACCCGCGCCGGCGTGCGGGATCCCAGGTTGGCAGCCGCGCGACCCGTTCCACGTCGCGGGTGGTGGTCTCGTAGGCTTGGCGCTCCCCGAGCGGTCGTCAGGAGGCTGCGGTGTTGTTCAAGGGCAACCGGCCGCCCAAGCGGCACCAGGTCCAGGTCCGGTCGACCACCGGGCAGCGGACCATCCGTGGGCGCTACGTGCGTCTCGATGGCGTGCGTGTCACCGCGGTCGATGCCGATGCCGGGACCATCACCGTCCAGCCAGCCGGTGCGACCCACCTGCAGATCGACGCGGACACCTTCGATGCCGAGGTCGCGAGGCGCTTGGAGCTGCTCGTCTCGCTCGATGGCCTGCCCGAGCGGACCCGGCGGCGGCTGCTGCGTGCCGCCGAGACGGGCGTGGACGCCGGCCCCGTCGCCCTCCTGCTCGACGATCGTCGCGGCCGGCTCGGCTGACGCCCCGGCGCGGCTGTTTCGGCTGCGGCGGTGACACGACCGCGCCACCGACGGTCCGGCCGCGGCGGACCCCTTCAGGGTCTTCCGGCTACCCCGATGCGTGCCATCGCCCTGGCGCCGCCGGCTGGGTTGTGTCATCGTGATCCGACCCGCCGCCCCGGAGCGCCGGGCCCGGCGTGAGGAGGAACGGTGAGCGTCGACGCACGCTGGGAGGCGACCAAGCGCCGGCTCTACCTGAGCTGCCTGCTCGTCTCCGCCCCGACCATCCCGGTCGTGATGTGGGTGCGTTGGGAACAGGAGCCACTGCTCCCGGTGACCTACACCCTGCTGCTCGCGGTGCTGGCCGCGGCGGCGGGGGGTCTCCTGCTGGACCGGATCACCACCCGGCAGGCGGAGCAGGCCATCCTCGCCACCATCCCGGTGCTCTGGCTAGTACGCCTCGCCGGCGTGCTGTACCTCCAGGACGACCTCGAGGTGGTGGCGGCGGCGGTGACCCAGTCCATCGGACCCGGGTTCGCCATCCTCGCGGTGATCGCCTACCTCGCGCTCGACTCCCGCCGCGCGTTGCAGCTCGGGGTCGGGTTCGTGGTCGGCGGCATGGTGCTGGTCGTACCGCGGGCGGCGCTGGAGGTCCGCGACGTGGGGCTCACCAGCGACGTGCTCGGCCTGCTTCGGCCCGGGCTCACCTCGGCGGTGATGGTGGTGCTGCTGTACGCGTTGGCGGTGCTCAAGGAGCGTGTAGCCGTCGAGCGCGCGGCCGCTGAGGCGAACGCCGCGTTGGCCCGCACCGACCAGCTCACCGGTCTGCGCAACCGTCGCGCCATCCTGGAGCGGCTCACGGAGCTGTCGGCGCTGGCCGCGCGCCACGATCGGCCGCTGTCGGTCGCCCTCGTCGACCTCGACCACTTCAAGCGCATCAACGACGACGCGGGGCACCTCGTCGGGGACCAGGTGCTGCGTGCGGTGACCGCCTGCATCGACCGGCAGCTGCGGACCGCGGATGCCGTCGGTCGCTGGGGCGGCGACGAGCTTCTGGTGGTGCTCCCCGAGACCACAGAGCAGGCGGCTGGCCGGTCGCTGAAGCGTCTGGCCGACCAGGTCCGGACCGAGGTGACCGCCGAGCGTCTGACGACGGTCGATGGTCAGGCGCCCTTCGGGCTCCCCGCGGTGACGCTGTCGATCGGGGTGGCGGCCTGGCAGCCCGGAGACGGGGTGGACGACCTGCTCGCCCGCGCGGACCGGGCCCTGTACCGGGCCAAGGATGCCGGTCGGGACCGGGTCGTCGTCGGAACCGCGGAGGTCATGGCGCCGGCGTCGCCGTGACCGTGGGCGACGGCAGCAGCGCGCGGGCGAAGAACAGCAGGTTGGCGGGCCGCTCGGCGAGCCGGCGGACGAAGTAGGGGTACCAGGCCTGTCCGAAGGGCACGTAGACGCACAGGCGCTCACCGATGTCGATGAGGCGCTGCTGCACGTCGGTCCGGATGCCGTAGAGCATCTGGAACTCGTAGCTCTCCCTGCCCCGCCCGAGCTCCCGAGCGTCGCGCCGGATCGTCCCGATGAGCCGGTGGTCGTGGGTGGCGAAGCGCGGGTAGGTCCCGTGCGCGAGCAGCTCGCGGGCGGCGACCGCGTACGCCTCGTCGATGGCGTCACGGTCCTGGTGGGCGACCGAGACCGGCTCCGCGTAGGCGCCCTTGCACAGCCGCAGGCTCGCGCCCAGCTCGTTCAACCGCGCGATGTCCTCCGGGGTCCGGTGCAGCGCGGTCTGGACGGCACAGCCCACGTGGGTGTGGCCCTCGGCGTGCAGGGCCTCGACCAGCTCGATGGTGCGCTCGACCGTGGTGTGGTCCTCCATGTCGAGGGTGAGGTGCAGCCCGGCCTTGCCCGCCGCTGCCGCGAGTTCCGAGAGCCGCTCGCGGGTGCGTGCGAGATCGAGCGCGGCCCCGAGCTGGCTCGGCTTGATGGAGACCCCGCTGCGCACGACGTCCTCGGCCATGGCGGCGATCGTGCCCCGGTAGTCGATCGCCGCGACGTCCGCGTCGGCCTCGTCCCGAACCTTCTCGCCGACCAGGTCGAGGGTCACCGTGCGACCGGTGAGGTTGAGCTCGCGAGCCACCTCGATGGCCTGACCGAGCTCCTCGCCGGCGATGAACCGGTGCGTGATGCGGCCCGTGAGCTGCCCAGCGATCCCGTCCCCCATGGCCAGCTGCTGCAGGCGTTCGCTCTCGGAGGCGCGGACGAGGATCCTGGAGACCATGGCGCTGTCCCGGGGGCTCGGAGGGCGGCCACGAGGGCCGCAGCCGTCAGCGGACCTGCGCGACGGCCGGCGCGCAGTCTAGGCACCGTGACCCCGGACCAGGATGGGCCGGAGGGCCTCACGCTGCCTGGCGTTGCTCGCCGGGGGTAGGGTGTGCCGCATGGCTGCCGAGACCGCCTCCACCCGCGATCCCGAGCACGGCGTCATCCGCGTCATCGGCCGCGTCCTGCTCGGCGCCTTCCTTCTGGTCGCCGGCACCGGGCACTTCGTCGCGGCGGAGACGTTCCTCGCGCAGGTGCCGCCGTGGATGCCGGCCCCGCTGCTGGTCGTGTACGTGTCCGGGGTGGTCGAGCTCGTGCTCGGCGCCGCGCTCGTGCTGGGCTACCGGCGCGTCGCGGTGGGGTGGATCGTCGCCGCCTTCTTCGTGGTGATCTTCCCGGGCAACATCTCCCAGGCGGTGACCGGTACCTCGGCGTTCGGTCTGGACACGCCGACGGAGAGGTGGCTGCGGCTGGCCTTCCAGCCGGTGCTGGTCGTCTGGGCGTTGTGCTCGACCGGAGCGTGGGCTGCCCGGCGGCGGTGACCGGCCCGGTGCGAGGCGATCCGCCCAGGGTGGCGCCGGAGAGCCTCCGGCCGCGACGGGCGCCGCGATGAACCGTCGGTTGCTCCCCCGCGGCTGTGTGCACGTCCGGGCGGAACCGGGGGAGCAACGCCGCGGCGACCCCCGCCACCCCCGTTGCTCCCCCGCGGCTGTGTGCACGTCCGGGCGGAACC